>JAIIAN010000003.1 GCA_022717655.1 Bacillota bacterium
TTATAGTCAACTATATTCAATTATAATCACATATTCAAAAAAGCATCTGCAAATATTATTTTTGTATCTAATATTTGAGATGCTTTTTAATTTCAATCTTTTTTTATTCCCAATTTTCCTCTAACAGAAAATCACGGATATTTCTATGTTTAAGCCCCTTTTTTTCTCATTTGGTTTTAGTTTACTGTATTTATAACTGATAAAATTTAGATTTTAATATTTTAAAACAAATAAAGATTGCTTCTAACTGCCGCAATTTTGCTAGAAACAATCTTTATTTCTTTGTTATTTTTTATAGATTTATCTGCTCCCATTCTTTTTTTATCTTATAGATTCTAGCGTTTCTTTCATGATACTGTATTTCTAATGTAATTCCACTTTTATCAACTTTAATTGTCGCCAAATTATACTTCTCTGCATTAAACTGTTTTGATTCTCGAATAATTTTAGCAATCTTTTCAAAAACCGCCTCCATTTCAATTTCATCTATTTTACCTTGCTCAGCTAAGCTATAACATTGAACGAATTTTCCTTCTATAAGGGAATAAAAAAAGATTTCATAACTTGTCTCTGTAATTCCCGCAAAAAATATTGTTGTTTCACTTTGATCTGGAATAATTTTTCTAACTTTATCATAAATAAGCGTTTCTGGTTTCATTTTCATTCCTCCTATTTTGTATCAAATACTTTATATGTTTTCAGACCATTCGATTCATCTAAAACTCCCACTGTTATTTTGACTGCTTGTCCATTTTCATCAAATTCCGTTTTAACCGATGTAATAGATGCTTCTTTCCCATCTTCTTTCATATCTTGGAGTTCTTCTTTTAAATTATCATAATCTTCTTGATTAAGTTTACCTTCTAATGAATCTAATAATTCAATGGAATTCTCTTCATTATCAAATACAATTTCTTTCTTTTCGCCATCTATCGTATATTCTACTTTTATTTCCGAGGGTCTTTCAGACTCTCCTTTATATTTAAGTTCGACATGCATAGAAACTTCTTTATTTTCTTCACTTGCCTTCCGTATCTCATTTTCCATCTTTTTATAATCACCTTGATTTATCGAACCTCTCATTGCGACAAGATTTTCGATTCCCTCTGAACCTCCGAGTACTCGTGCAACAATATGTCCTCCCTGATCACCTTCTTTACGGTCTTCCCCGCCTGCTTCCATCTGTTCCGATATGTTTCTTTTTCCTTCTTCAGTCAATTTAGGATTGCCATCACATTCTACAATTCTGCCATATTCATCTGTTCGATATGTATTACTATTTACCTCATACTCTACATTTGATAACACTTCTCCATTTTCCTTATAAATCTGACCGTTATCATCTGTTTCATACTCTACATCATCTTTTTTAGATTCTGTATCTGACTCCTGTTGTTCTTCTAAAGATTCATCTGATTCTTCATTATCTGATTCAAGGCTTTCCTCTTCCTGTTCTTCTGGAATATCCCAAAAATCACCTTTTTCAAATAGTTCATCATATATTTCCAGTGTTTTTTTACTGAAAAGCTGCTGTGGCTCTTTACTTTCGTTTGATATTTCTGATATTTCTCTCATATTTTCTAAGTTCCTCATCTTTTTATCATCTCCGTAAAACGATCTAATACTTCTCCTAAATCTTGGCTTCCATTTTTTTCAGCCTCTTCTCTTACCAACCCTGCAATAATTTTCTGCTGGTCATACTCTGGCAGCCACATAATATCTGGAACTAACACCTCTCTCACTTCGTTGTACCAAGATTCAATATACTTTTCTTTACTCTTCACCATCTCAAATGCCGATTTTGTATTAAACAACTCATACATAATTTTTCTCACTAATTCACTTCGCTCTTTTTCCGATGCTTTCATACAACGAAATATTGCAATTTTAGCCTCCGCTGAAATTGGCAGACGATATGTTCTATCAATCAAACTAGAAATGTACTTATCATCCAGTTCTTTTCTTTTTTGCAGTGGCAGTAATAAATATTCCAACACCTTTGTTTCATCTGTATTTGTTTCTTTCGTTGGCTGATATCTATAACCACCATTTTCTTTAAATTGAGGGACAATATGACAAAGTACCGGCTCAAGCCAATTATTTTGATATACTGCCGAAACAAATGTTTTAAGCCTTGATAATTCTGCAATTTGCTCTTCATTTAAATTCGCTGCTCTTCCTACTAATTCTCTGTCTTCTAAATCTGGAAGCCGTAAAATAATCTTCGTATTTGTATTACGTATCGCTGATAAATCCATCAGATTTGGAGCTTGGTCAGCAATAATAAAACCTTCACCATAAGTACGCATTTCAGCAATTGAATTGGAAAGCATTTCTACCGATTTTCCAAGTACATTCGATGATTCTCCTGATTGTACTGTGGAAGTGCGTTTTAAAATATTATGAGCCTCTTCAAGTACTGTAACGTGCTTTAATGGAAGATTACTTCCCGCTTTATCTGACATACGGTACTCCTGCAATTTCATTACCAGTAATCCCATAATGAAAGACTTTGTCTCACTTGAACCAACTCTGCTCAAATCAACAATTACATTAGAATCAAACAATGTTTTTGCTTCCAATTCATTACTTGTAAAAATCTTTCCGTAAAGCCCATTTGTAAGAGATTTTAATCTGGTACATAATGCCCCTTTATAGTCTCCTTTTCCATCTGAAGAATAGGAAGATTCATCCATAACAACTGTAATCTGATTCAAAACATCCTGAAAAGTTGGAAATAATGGTTTCTTATGACTATCTTTATAACGACATTCTGATGTTTCCAGATTCCATCCGGAAATAATATATGCACGTTCTACGGCATCTTTTAAAACTGCCGGCATTGCCGCATACATTGGCCAGCATACATTAAAAATCTCAATCAACCTGTCAATATGTTCCAACACATGAACGTCCTCAGGAAAACTAAATGGATTCATTCTAAGCAACGGCATCTTTTTATCATTTGTCCCATACACATTTACATCTGTACGATTTCCAAATCGGTCTTTATATTCCCCTTTTGCAGGTTCTATCACCATAAACTTTATTTTCTTTTCTATCAATTTATCCAAAATAGAATAAACTACCGTTGTTTTACCTGAACCTGTAGAACCTGTAATAAAAGTATGCATTGCCAGACTTTGAACATCAATTTTTACTTTCTGTTCTCTCCCCTTATAGCCTTCGTCATGTCCCATGTGATATAGATTACCAAGTTCTAAACTGTTTTCTGAATGTTCTACAATATTTCTACCAAATGGTGCCATATCAATTACAGTAATTCCTGAAATTGATTTTTTTGGAAGTCCAATCTGAATTGCCAGCTCATCTCCACTCACAAGAGATGCTGGCGTCACGCTAATATTTGTTTGTTCATTTTGAACAAATCGAGGATGTACAAATGCTCGAATATAACGGCTCAAAAGTCTGGTATCCTCTGGTTTAAACCATGAATTGATTTGAGAAGCCTGAATCCCTGATTCCTGCCCTCTCATAAGCGCATTATAATTACTTGCCACTGCCAATGAAGTTTCCCGCTCATCCGCAATCACATAAGCAGCACAGTTAAATGCGCCAAAACTTTCACATTCATCCAGTCGTTCCAGATATTTATCAATTTTTCCAAGTAATTCTTTTACAGAACGATTCTCATAATTAAGTTGAATACTCCGTCCTGTATTTTTAGAATAACTCACAGAGTCTGTTGTTCCCTGGCTTCTCTGAGTTGTCTCAGTGTTTGATTCAGTACGCCCTGTTGTCTCAGATGTTCCACGATTTTTTCCCATATTCAACCCAACATTAAAAGAAATCCCTATATTAAGTCCAACGCCTAAACTTCCACCAAAATACTTTCCATTCGATTTAGATGTACTTTGCGTCAATGCAATCCCTTTTGAAATTCCCTCTGAAATTCCAGTTGACCTTGCCTTTGAAAGAGTCTGTGTATCGCTCTCATTCATTGTAACCGAACTTTGTGAAAACGTTGCGAGCTGTGTATACAACATTTCATACCCTTGTTTTATCATCTGAATTTCACTGGTATCAACTGGGTCTGCAAGCATTACTATCGTATACTTTTGTCCTTTTAACGAATCTACAAGATTCTCGATTCCCTGAACATAACCTTCTATACTTTTGTCTTCTTCATCTCTTAGACCAACAATTCCAGAAACCGCAGAATAGGAAGCATTTTTATTTGAAAGCACTATTCTCTCAAACTCTTCTATTTCTCTTGAAGAAACTTCTCTTAATTCTGAACCCGTCAGATTTCCTAGCAACGCTCCTTTAAATGCAGTCTCGTTTGCACTTCTTTGCCTTCTGCTTGACTCCCTGTCATTTCTGGCATTTTTAGAAATGATTCCAATATAATAATCTATTGTATAGCCGTCACTCTTTATAATTGTTGCAATACTACATTTAATGGAAGATGCCACATTGACAATTGTTGTAAGTTTCTTTAAAAAATTTTCTTCTCTGTTAATCACGAGCTTAGATAATTGATAAAATTTTGCGCATTTCGCAATATCAATGTCTAAATCTTCCTCTGACGGAATCATAATCTTATAATTACTCAGCTTGTCTAAAAAATCTCTGGTGATAATTGAAGCAGCATCATTCAAGGAACGCTCTAGCTCCTGATTTCTTCTCTTTTGAACCAATTCCAGCTCATCTGCCATTGTACATTCTCCGTTCTATTTCTTACTTCAGATTTAAAACTTCTTTTTCCAAAGCAGCTATGTAGTTCTTATAATTTAAAATTTCTTTTTCTTTATTACCACACTGTTGAAGCAATTCTTCAAATTCCTGATTCATATCATTAAGCAGATTTTTCTCCAGATTTTCATTAATAACCAAAAGTTCTTTCTTAAAGTTTTGAACCGTATCTAAAAGCTTTCTACACAATCCATCATAAATCCTTGAAATCGAATTTGATAATGCCTGCGTAAGTGCAGTTTTTTCATCACCCTTCGTAAGCTCTCCTGTAAATTTTCCAGCAATAGAATCCATCTCATCTGAAAATTCAATGTTAAACACTGGAAATTCAATATTTCCGATTGCTCTTTCCATCATAATCCGGAACAAAGAAGAATCATACTTCTCACTTCCCATGTCAAAGTTATTAACTACAACGTTCAAAAGTTTTCTCTTTAATTCCTTCATCTGAATTACATCTGTAAATACCAATTCTACCTGATTGGTCGCATCAATTGCATACTTCTTCAAATTTTCAATTGCATCGGCGGCAATACAATAAGAATAATGTTCTTCATGTGTACTATGCTCTACATGGCTTCTTCCCCATGAAAGTGGATTCCACCATTTTGAATCTGAAACAGTATAAGAACGTTCCACCGTTCTTGTACCTGTTCTGTCTTTAATACTCAAATAGTCTTTTCCAGTCTCTCTGATTTCTCGAACTGCTTCTGCTTTTTCTGATTCAATTTTTATCGTTAAATCTCCAAATACTTTAGCAAGGTCTGCTTTAATTCCACCAATTTTTGACTCCATTATCTGCTTCTGTTCCAATAACTGCGCCCTGTCATTTTCATCCAATATCTGAATACGTTTCTCTGTTTTCTCCAGATAAGAAGATAAATAATTTCTCAATTCTTCTCTTGCATTTGGAATAAAACTTCTGGATTTTTCTTCTAATATTTTTTCCTTTTCCGTTACAACCTGATTAAAAATCTCTTTTACCTCAGAAAAATTTCCAAGCAGTTCCAAGTCTGATTCCATATTCTTAGAAAACTGTTTTAATGCAGCATAAATATTTTTTTCTTCCGAATTAAATTCACTTAGCGATTTATGACTCATGTTAAAACACATAGAAGAAATCATAATCGGCTTTGAACACTGCTTAATTACTTCAATTAATTCCGGACTTCTTTCACGCAGCTCTAAGTCTCTGACAAATTCCTCAACTTTACTTTTCGCACGTTTTGTTAATTTCTTTTTAATAATCTTGCATGCCTTTGGAATGTTGTCTGCTGTATTTTCATCATCGCCAAAAATATCATCTTCATCATCACTCGCTCGAAGAATGTCACGGATTCCACTGTCATATTTACTTGCAATCAGTACCAGTTTTTTTACTCCTTTTTGAGGAAGCTGGCTGGATAATAAAATCCAGTCACTCTTATCTAAAAAACTTCCAGACTGGCTCAAGAAAAATACCACATCACAAACTTCCATAAATTCCTTTGTCCGCTGTGTTCTGGAAACAATCGGGTCATTTAATCCAGGAGTATCTACGATAGATAATCCTTTAAATTCCTCTTTATTCAAATACAGTATTACTGACTTTACGATTGGTGTAAATTTACCATCTTCTCCTACATAGTCATTTAAATGTGAAATTAAATCTTCATACGAAGAAAATTCAATCTCTTCCTTTCCCTTTTCCAGATAAGGATATGGGTCTATATTACAGCTTCTTAACATATCTACAAGTTCACGAGCAGAAGTATAAATTTCATCATCCGAATCTATTATTGCATTATCTTCAATTGTTCCCCACTCATCTGCTGAATAATATTCAATCTGTATAATGTTTTTCTCAGAATACTCCATCTTTGTTAATGTAGCAGTCTTAGGAGTAGATGCCTTAGGCAGAATCTCCTCTCCATTAAAAAGTAAAGAATTTAAAAAAGAGGATTTACCAGCTTTTACCTGTCCAATTACTCCAATATTTAATTTACGGTTTTCACGATAAAAATCCTTGATTTTTAATTTGAAATTCGAAATCAACTGTGTGATTTCCTTTAACTCTTCTTCCTTTGTGTATTGTAAAAGGTTTGTACGAGTCATTTCAGTAGTGTTGATAAATGATTGAAACGCCTTGTTTTCTTGTGTGAAAATGTTCATCGTTCGTTAGTCTCCTATATCAATTTATCCATTTCTATTTGCCTTAACTATCTAATAAATTTTTTGATTACCCTCATTCTTTGTTTTATGCTCGTTTTCTTAGTTCCTCTAACAACCACTCTTTTACATCTTCTTTGGTATCCATTTCATTAGCAATTACACCAAAAACATTTCTATCTTCGTATGAATTTGACTGATTAGAAAATGCATTCCATATATTCTTCTCTTCTTTATGTACTTTTAAATTTTCAAATTGAAATAATCTTCCAGATGATACTGCACATGATATATCATCTCTTTTATGTGAAAATATGCTATCATACCTTCTCTCAAATTCACTACGTTCAACACTTCCAATAATTTCACTTTTTTGTACAAGCTCACCATCATTTTTATACCACACAAATTTAACTGCATCATATTCCTTTAATTCAACAGTAATATTTCTTTCTCTTTTTAATAATTTTTTAATTATCCCATTAGGCATATAATTATCAAATACCCTCATTCGTGCGATGATGTTACTTTGCAGATTATCAATATTATTTTTTTGAGATAAAGCGATATGCGCAATTAATGATAACTCCTTTAAGTCCTCTTTATTAATTCCTAAAATTGCACTTAACTCTGCTAAATATTCTAGTACCTCACGATTTACTTTTCCCCCAAGATTTGCAGCCATTAATGCATCTACCATAAAATAGTCTCTATATTTTCCAGTAACAGCCTCTGAAAAATTGTAATAACTCTCTTTTGTAATGTTGAAACTATCTTTATATAACTCTTCTAAAGTCCAGTTTGTTTTCGATTTCATTTGTATCCACTGAACAAATGCCATACGATTAATCGTTGCATCCCTATCTGCATCTAACCTTACCAAATTTAATAACATTTCCAAATAACTCTGGCTCATGCTGTCATTCTGTAATTGCCCCAATGGATGATTTTTAAATGGTATTTGCTTTGCTAACACTTCTATTTTAGAATAATCAATTCCTGTATCTGGTGATGTATTTCTCATATTTTCAATATCTGATTGAATTGATTTCAAATTATTTGTAAGACTGCTCATATTTTTTTCTAATTCACGAATTTCCTGTTGTATATCTAATAAACTTTTCAATTTTTTACTCCCTATAAATTTAATAATTTCCTATTAGTGGTGTACTTCCTCTTCCTTTGTTATTTTCTTTATCTTCACTTATTTCATTAAATAAACCTTTACTCGCATCCACTATTCCATTAACATAATTATCACAGTTGTAGAATTCACACTCATCCACAATACACTTTGCATTTGAAATAATTCCATTTACACTATATACTCTATCTCTCGTATATGTAGCACAATTTTTAAAAACTGTTTTCTTTAACATGTTAATTGTATGACCGTTTGGTATATCACAGATTACTCCTCCTATGTAATGGAAATCTTCATTATATTCGTATTTATATCTGCAATTTTCAAATTCACATTCTAATATATTTACCATCCCTGTATTTTCTTCAATCAACGTTCTCTTCTTAAAATCCTGAAATCTACATTTCTCAAACTCTACCTCTTTGCATCCTATTAAATAAATAGCCGCCTCATTTCCTGTAATCACACAGTTATAAAACCGAACATTATCACATCCACTAAATTTAAAATCATGTTCCAAATTAATATCCAGATTTTTAAATGTGACTTTATTTTTTCTAAACTCAATTGGATACTCTATTCCTTTCGATTTTTCCCTGCTTGGTGCTGAGTAATAACTTTCCTCTTCTGTATCTACAATTGCTCCTGCATAATAATTGGAAATATACGGTAAAAAGTTTGCCTGTTTTATATATTCTCCTGCGCTTTGTTTGGATTCATTATAAAATGAAGATTCCTGTTGAAGTACTGATTTTGCAGTTAAACACAGAGCTTTTAATTCTTGTTTATCAATTCCCATTAACTGCATCAGATTTGCAAGATATTCATAATTTGCCTGTTGGCAGTATCCCATGGATGCCACTATCAATGCATCTAAGGCAAAGTAATATTTTATATTTCCTTCTTGCATACTTGCTGTAAATTCACGAATATCTTTTTCAGAAATTTCCAATGCTTTTTTTAAGTATTCTTCTAATGGCAGTTCTACTTCCATTCCATTTACAATCCGCTTTAGGTAAAAGACCTGCATATCAGAGGCAATGTTCTCATACTGTATAACTGTTCCAAGTACTTTCAGATACAGTGTCTTTGTGTATTCGTCTAAGGAAACCAATTCTGGATTTACAATTGCCGCTTGTTCTGCTTTTAGTTCTTCCATCAAGTCACAAAGACCTTTTACTTTTTTATTAAAGTCTTCCATTTTATGTTCCCCCTCAGACAATCTCTTCTATCATTTCTTTATATAACTGCGTATTTTTATATCCATCATTAATATGAATTTCACTCGGTTCAATCGTACAGATACGTTCCATTATTCCCATAAGTTCTTCTTTATAGGCATTTCCTCCTGCTGTCTGATTAATCACTGGTTCGACTCCATCAAACATATTTTCAAGCATATCTGCTATCGATTCATCAGTCTTAATTCCTCTTTCTTGTTTATATTCTTCCAGAATTTGCATTGGATTTACTACTTTATCCTGAAGCAAGTCAATTTCTGATGGTTCTGGCATTGCAATTCCAACTCGGTCCGCAATGAATTTTATTTCTGTAAAGAATTCATTTTGCAATTCTTTTAATTGTCCGTAAACTTCTTTTAATGCATTTACTCTTTCTCCGGTATCTTTAATCATCAGCTCGAGTGGTTCTAAGATTTCATAATCGATTTCTTCTGCTGATAACTTCGTAACAGATGTATTTAGCCGTGACAGTTTGCGGCTTTCTTCTTCAATTTCTTTTTCATAGAACTCTTTACAGCGTACAAAAATAATTTTAAAATTTCTTGCAAAATTGGATTCATAAACTTGTCCGTTCCATTTTTGAATCTGCAGCTTTATTTTTCCAAGGTCTTTTTCAATGAAACGTTTTAATTTGCTGTCTTCTATTTGTTCTGCTTTACTGGTAAAGGTAAATACATCTACATAGCGTACCCCTTTTAAATCCAGTGTTGATTTTATCTTTTTTACAATTTCTTCTAAATCTTCAAGATTCTTTTTATCTGCTTTATTTACAATAATCAGCTTAGGAATATCTTCTCTTAAAGTCTTAATAAACTTAATATCTTCTTCCGTAATTGTTCCTGCATCAGCCTGAACAAACCACAAAATATAGTTACTTGAATTTAACTGACCTCGTGCAATCTGCTCGTCTGTTTTCGCTGAATATTTTTCTGAATCTGGTTTCGAGTATCCAGGGGTATCAAGAAAAGCAATCTTATCATAAGCATGCAGTGGAGTCGAAAAGAAAATATTTTCGAGAATATGACCTAACGTAACTGCATCTGTTACTTTTTCATCATCATCATTTTCTACTTCTCCAAATCCATGTGCAATCTTTTTGATATCTCTTGGCTGCATCTGCACTTTTGTATCAAATACATTGATTCCCATTACTTCATGCTTTTCCCCTTTTACAATATAAGTTGGAACAGAAGTTGACGGGTCAATATCCGCCGGAAGCACTCGTTTTCCCATAAGCGTATTCAAGAAACTGGATTTACCACTTGAAAAACCACCGCCAAGTGCAACAATATTTTTTCCAATTAGTTTATCGTACAGAATGAAATCTCTGAATTTTTCATACTCTGATTTAAAATCTGTATATAACTGATAAAAATCTTCTGGTGCATTTTTTTTTAAAGTATCTGGAATTTTTTTCTGAATAATTTCTTCTATTTTGGATAAATCGACTGTCAGCTGATTTTCCGATGTATTCTGCTTTATGATGTTACATAACAGTTCAAAGTTGCCTAAAAGTTTTTCATATACTTCTTCATCGTAATCCATCTTTTATTTCTCCAATTCTTATTAAATCATTTGTAATCTCACTCATTAATTTTTCTTCTTGTGCTTTTTCCTGATTTCTCTTTTCTCTGGCTTCCTTCATTGCTTTTTCAAGTGTTCCCTGCTGCTTACTTAATTCTTCTTCAATTGCTGTATCTACTTTTTCAACCTGTTCTTTAATTGTTTTTTCGATATTTATGCCTACCTTATCTAACACCTCTGGAAATACTTCGCCTTCTAATCTTCTTCGAATTCCTTCTTTTATTTCTTCTCTCTTTTTATCGCCTCTTAATTTCATAACCAGCCCCATAATCACTCCAAATAGAGGCATTCCCATAATGATACCTGCCACAACCATAACTACCGTAGAAGTCATATTTTTCTTAACTGCCTCTACATCAAAATGCATTGAAATTGCAACATCTCCAATTGATTCTCCGCTGATATTCTTATCTATGCGTTTCAAATATTTTTCTACTTTTGGAATAAAACGTTTCTGTAAACTTGATGTTACGGTTCTGCGAATCAACGTATTAATACTGTTTTTTATATCTTCTTTATTCATGATTCTTACAATAAATTCAGATTCGTTATTTTCCAACGCCATTTGAACATCATCTTTTATCTCTCTTATACAATCTGTAATTTCTTCTCGAAATGCCTCTTTTTCTCTTGAAAGATTTAAAGTTAATGAATCTAACTGTTTATGAAACTTTTCTTCCTGTTCTTCTAACTCGGACTCTGATAAAGAAGAACTATTTTTAGTTGTAATCAAATAATTTTCTGTATTTTCAAGAATTGGAAATACCTGCTTTTTATATTTGTTTTCAAGTATTTCCTGTGCTTGTTCCTGAACTTTTTTTAGAAAATTTTCTAACTCTTCTGCATCTCCTGTAAAACTGCTGGTATTACAGAAAGTAATTTCTCTGTCACCAATATATCTTCTAAGATTTTGTTTCAACTTATTAATCATAAGCTCAAAATCTTCTTCATTTCTTTTATCATATTTTGTAATTGCAACGCAAAGTGGCATATCATGAAGACATAATTCCTTCAAAATATTTCCAATATCTGTTCTCAGAATCATATCATCTGCCGGCACTGCAATGATATATGCCAGACTTTGAGGCAGATATTCATCTATTGCCCTGTTATGTATCTCAAAACCAGATTCAAATCCAGGCATATCAACCAGCATAACATCTGGTATTTCTTTTAAAAAACCAACTCTATTTTGTAAGCGTATTCTTACATTCTTAACAACATTTGCATCTATTTCGTAATATCGATAGTCCTCAACAGAAAGTTCTTTTATACTTCCATTTCTATAAAAAACTGTAACGGAATCTTCCGTATCAGAATAAAGAATCTCTGCCGGCACTGCCGTCTCTGGCGTAATATTTTCTTTTAAAATCTTTTTGTTATACCCTAAAAGTGTATTAATCAGTGCACTTTTTCCAGCACTGAATTTTCCAATAACCGGAATACACACCTTTGCACTCTGCATTTCTTTTCTTATCTGTTCAATATCTGTTGACGAAATTTCATAACTTTCATTGATTTGCTGAATCTCATCTAACGCTGTAATCACTTTATCCATGGTCATCCTCCGTAATTTTATTTTTTTCTCTTTAAAAGCGGAAAAAGCCAAGACTTTCACCTTTCATGAAATCCCCAGCTTTTTTACCGATAACTCACCTCACTTATCAACTCTCCCTGGCTCCGTATCCACATCTTAATCCCCTCTCCAAACACTTCTGCCTCAATCGTATATCCGCTTTCATCCTCATGCAGAATCCTTGCAGTCGGCAGGCGGTCAAGCACTGCTTCAACAGAAATTCCACTGTATTTAAAGCGTACTTTCTGCAGTGGTCCGCCATACATAAACTGAATTCGCTTCCGAAATTCTCCTTCTTCAAATCGGTCTTTGTATGGAATATTGAATTTTTCTTTTGAAATTTTCAAAGAATGGATTCGGTCCATTCGATAAATCGTTGGAAAAGAGTCATTTAAGATATTAAAATCTTCCCGCACCTTTTTATCGTCAATAAATGCCGTCAGATAAAAATAATACTCCGAAAACATAATCGCAACCGGTTTGAGTTTTCTTGTTACTGTTTCTTTTCCTTTCATCTTTTTGTATTCGATTTCTATGTACTGATGTTCTCGAATTGCCTGCCCGATATTCCACATTTTATCGATAAATACTGTTTTATGCTGTGGCTCTATGTAATGAAATTCTTCATTTAAAATTAAATCTTTAATTACTCTTTGATTCTCAAGTGGAACGCAACATTCGATTAATTTATCCAGAATATCTGTCATCTCTCTTTTTGTCATCGAACGACTTTCTAAAAGAATTTTACAGATTGCAAGTATTTCACTGCTTTTTAATTTTACTTTGTAAATATGTTCCAGACAGTACCCTTTTTTTCTGTAATCATAGTTAACTAAATCATATACTCCGCTTTTATTATCGGTCCGTCTTAAATATTCCCGAATTGAATCAATGTCTCTTTGAATGCTTCGCTTTGCCACTCCATACCGTTCTGCCTCTTCTTCTTTGTTAATAACCGCTCCGTTTAACAGTCTGGTATAGATTTCTAAAACTCTGATAATTTTACTTTCATTCTTATCTTCGTTTCTGGTTTTGTTTTTCTCTTTACTTTCGTTTTTCTCTTTCATATATGGCTTTCCTCCATCGTTTGATTCAATCATAGCATTTGATATGAACATATTTTGTCCATCCTTTTTATTATTTAAAAATTTTTTTCTTTTATAATTTTCTAAGAAAAGCCACTCCTCTTGCTATCTCTTAGTATATATTTTTTGCTCTTTTTTCACAATATTCTGCCCTGCATTTTCGGCTATTTTTTCTCTTTTTTCTGTTTATTTTCTTTATCTGTTGTTCTATTAAGAACATCCTCTGTCACTCTCCCTAACAAAGGGGCATAAAAGCAGAGAAAGTCTACATTTTTCAAGTCAAAAGAAGAATATAACACAAGAATACACTTTTCGATTTCTTCTGTTGCTTCCCGCATTGCCATCTCTCCTTTTGCAGTTTCCCATATAATTTTCAAATGTTCTATCGATACGCAGGCTATTCTGGTAAGCCACTCTGTTGAAAGCCGTGAAAATTGATATGGAAGAAGCTGTTCTTTCCCTGCGGTCTGTAATGCTTCTGCAATGACGTTTTTTAATTCACTATTTTTATTTGTATTTATCTCCTGTTCAAACCAGCTTTTTGCCAGGTTTTCTAAAAACTGTGAATTTTTCAGCCACTCATCCTTTTGATTCCAAAACATAAGCTGACATTTGGCTTCTCTTGCCAATTCCAGTGCAACTTCTTTCGTATTATAACTATTCCACTTTGTTTTGCATTTTCTTACGGTTTTCTTCTGCTCAATATTAGCTGTATCTATTTCTTCTGAATCAAACAGCAGTTTGCTCATTGTTCTGTTTGATTCAGCCAGTTTTTGATTCATCTCCAAAAGAATATTTCCAAAATAATCAATGGAAAGTCCTTTCGCTTTATCCTGTAATTTTTCCAGAAACCACGATTCTTTTGTGATTCCTGCTCTCATGCTTCGATTAAAATCTTCTAATTCTTTTTCATAAAGTTCTACAGAATCTGCAATCTTTTTTGAATTTTCATTTCTCCCTTCAAGAAATTCCTGAAATATCTTTTCTATTTTTTCCAGTGTTTCTCCTGTAATTTTCTCTTCTGTAATTTCTAATCGTTCTCCTTTTCGATATTCTTTTGCAGATTTTGTCCCATTCATTCAAATTCTCCTTTACATTATTTAAAAAACCCTGTCGATATGCCTACTCCTCTTCTTTTGATTCTTCTATATTTTTTATCCTTTTATGTATTTGTTCACAGGAAACTTTATAAAATTTCTCTTGCAGTTCTCTCGGATACTTGCTTCCAAGCAGTGTAAACCAGTCAATCTCCTGCAGAGAATATACATTTAATGTTTTTTTCTCATAAGCAAACAGGTAAATTTTATCTTGATACATCCACAAAAAGACCGGTGATAACTCTATTTTTCTTTTATCTTTAAAATGAATCCTGATTTTATCCTGTTCTACAACACACTGCAGTAAATCCCACAGCATTTTCAGTATCGCATCCTCGCTTACTCCTATGTCCATTTTTTTATATTTCTCTGCCATTTTTTCAAGCGACTGACGGCGGTTCAATTCCGTCGCCTTCACAATGCTGTCTACTATTCCCACATATTCTTCCCTTTGAAGTACCTGACATGTTTTTATCATTTCCAACAAAAAAGAAGCTTCAATTGCAGTCAACGGTTTTATCATATCCGGTTTATCCAGATAATAATAATTTTCATTCTTTACATATTTCACTTCCTGTCCCGAAAATGATTCACTTAATGACATACGAATTTCAACAATGTCTCTGTCAAATGTTCGTGCACTGACTTCATTCTTTTTACAATACGATTTTTTATAAACTTTCCCTCCTCTCAGCAATTCCAACTGCGTAGAAAGTATTCGCATAGCCTTATCTGTTCTCGCCATTTTTCTACTCCTCCATTGCTATTATCATAGCAACCAAGGACGTCATATTTTGTCGTACCTATTTATTTTTTTATTATAAAAAGCAAAAAGAACCGCAATCATGAGCAGCCCTTTTTCAATCGTTTTTATTTTCAATCGTTTTTATAAGAAAGCAATTTCCTGTAAATCAAAAATGGATAAAAATCCAGCCTGTCTCTGCTAAATTTTTACCCATTTTCTGAATATTTATTTTTCTATTTGATTTTTCATAAATTCAAGCACTTCATCCGCTAACTTGTCTCTGTTTTCTTCTGTAATAAAAAAGCATTTGCAGTTTGGATGATTTCGCACCTGATTTAAAAAAGGGATTTCTTTATCTTTTACTGCTGCAAGAATCGGAATGTCTCCATCGAGTCGTTTTAGCACTGCATCACAAAATGCTTTCTCTTTTGACTCCATGAATCCAATCTCATCAAAGCAAAGAAGCGTTCCCTTCGACACTGGCTGTAACAAATTTTCTGCATAACGGTTAAATGCATCGCTGATTCTTTGTGTTTTCTGGTTTTTGCAATATCCTAACAGATTTTCTTGGGAATAATGCCACGGCGCTCCTATCGTATGAATATAAATGGGAGAACCCAGCGTTTCATCCTCCATTTTTGATTCTTTTTTTGTCTCAAAACCTGTCACTGGACAATCTAAAGCTTCTATTACTTTACGGATTAACGTACTTTTTCCAACCCTGCGTGGTCCAACAATTAACGCATGTTTTCTCATAGCTTTTACACTTCCTTCTTCCATACAGATTTTCTACTGTACCCCTGTCATCTTCCATACTCCAAGAAGAATCAACAAGAAAATAACATTTGAGATTGTAAAAATCAAAAAATACTTTCCTTTTCGTTCTGTTTCTTCCTGTGCAATCTGACGATAAGAAATCAAACTGGCCATTGATGCAATTAATGTACCAAGGCCACCCAAATTTGTTCCGATAATCAGAAGGGAAATTTTATTGGTAAATCCGGATAATAAAAGTGCAGTCGGAACATTGCTGATAATCTGACTTGCAAGCACTGCCACAATTACCTCCCGTCCTTCTATAATTTGACTTAGCCATAGTGAAAAAGCAGAAATTCTTCCTGCATTTCCAATAAAGATAAAAAATGCAACAAACGTAAGTAATAACGAATAATCTACTCGTTTCAAACTTTTCCTGTCCCATAGAAAGACAAGGAGCAACACAATCAAAAAAGAAATTCGATAATCTATGATATGTAGGACTGCAAGCAGACAAATTCCAAATAATATCAGATAAACTCTTATTTTCTTCCAGTTACAAAACACTTGCTCTTCTGACTTCCACTCCATTTGAATTACTTTTTTCTTTTCTTTCACACAAAGCAAAAAACTCCAAATACAAAGAAGCACCAGCGCAGTTAAGGTATAAGGCAGCATTAATAGAAGAAACCTTCCAAATGACAGCCCGCTTTTTCCATATAAGTAAAGATTCTGCGGGTTTCCAAGGGGAGTCAGCATACTTCCAAGATTTGCTGCGATCGTCTGAATACAGACTACCCATAAAATTTGTTTTTTTCGGTAGGATTCTCCCAACAAATTAAACACCACAAAAGTAAATGGCACAAAGGTAATCAACGCCACATCATTTGTAATCAGCATGCTTCCCAAAAAAGTAAGAAGCACTAAAGTTAAAATGACCTGCCAAAGATATTTTGTTTTTTCCAGCATCTTACGCCCCACAAAATCAAAGGCTCCATGCAACTTTAATCCTGCCATAACACTCATAAGAGAAAACAAAATTGCTAAGGTTCGAAAATCAATATACTGTATATATTTCTTGTCCGGATGAATCAAAAAAGAAGAAATTACAGCCAGCACAAAAGCAACACAAAGCACTACTTCTTTTTTTAAGAATTTACAGATGCGAGCTCTTAAATCCAACTATCATCCCCTCCGGTAATTGCAAGGCTTAAAAGTGCATCCATTTTTTCTACTTCTTCTTGTCCTTCAATTTTTTCCAGTAAGACAGCAGTGTCTAAAACATCTTCCAAGCTTTCATCCGGTCCGATTTCATAGTCGATTTCTGCCTCACATTCCGGACACGGAATCTTTTCCATCGTCTGGAGAGAAAGAAAACGATTTCCGCATTTTTTACATTCATAAAATCCACATTCTTTTGTTCCGTCTGGCACATAATACATTGTCTTTTTCCTCTTGCTTTCTTAATAATTTCCCGCTATTCCAATACATCGATTGCCAGATTATTTAATTTACAAAGCGTATTTACTACCGCAAAGATAATTACTGCACCAAGATTTGCAGTCGTATTATCCTGGTCGAATCTTGGAGAGATTTCACAAATATCAAATCCTCTGACTCTGCGGGTTCTCAAAATATGTTTGATAATCGGAAGCACCACTTCAGGATCCAATCCCAGTGACTGTGTTGCGCTGACTCCCGGAGCAAAAGCGGAAGAAAATACGTCGGTGCAGACGGTAATATAAGCTGAACTGCACTGATACAAGAATGTATCGACTTTATCCAAAATCGTTGCATAATTGGAATTTTGAATTTCCTTTGCAAGAATATATTCTGTTCCGATTTCTTTTGCAAATTTAAATAAACTGACTGTATTACTATGTTCCTGTATTCCCAACGGAAGATAATGATACTGCACATTTTCTTTTTTGTAAATATCTGCAATCTGGCGGAACATTGAACCGGAGGACGGACCATTTTCATAAGGTCTTAAATCAAAATGTGCATCAAAATTGATGATTCCCATATCAAGAGGCGTTTCTTTCTTCTTCATATCTGCCAGATGCCCCTGAAAATGACCAAATGTTGTCTCATGACCACCTCCAAGCACAATCGGAAACAATTCTAAATCCAAAATTTTCTCCACTGCCATACCAAGCAGTTTTTGTCCTTCTTCCATTGAAATCTCATCACATAAAATATTTCCGGCATCATATAACTTGACATCCTGCAAAAATGTGCATGGAAGATTTGACATCTGCGCACGGATAAAATCAGGTGCAAGCGCAGTTCCGACACGACCTTTGTTACGCTTTACCCCCTGCTCACTACAAAAACCTATAAATGCAAAACCCAGTTTACACTCCGGTTTTTCCGTCTGTGTATTCAAATCCAGCGGCTGTACCCACTGATGCCAGCGAAATGCATCATAATCTGTTGTACTGTCAATACGTCCCTTCCAACAATCCATTGCACTTACATAGTTTGTTAATCCCATCTCAAAATACCTTCTTCCTATTTTAAAATGAACGCACTACAGGCATATCATTCCCAATGTCTGATATGCCTGTTTATTTTCTTTTACTTATTCTATTTTACGATGCAAGAGTCAAAATTTCATCTAATTTTCTGATAAATTCATCTAATCAAAATTTTTTCTAATGATAGCAATTCTTACAAGCACTATATCCACTTGCTTCTGCCTCTGATTTTGTCACTTCTCTTGCTGTATCTGGATTCATATTTCCACAGTTTGGTTTATTATGATATTTTTGTCCAGTTGCTGGAATCCATACCATTTCAGTGCTTGGTGTAGAATTATCCACTGCCGGAGCAGAAGATTCTACTGCCTGTGTTGCTGTATTTGTATTGGCACTGCTTTGTGCACTTGCAAGCTGAGACTGAAGGGAGCTGTTTTGTGATTGTAAATCTTCATTTTGTTTCTTTAAATCGTCACTCTGTTTTTTCAGTTCTTCATTCTGCTTATTTGCTGCATCATTTTTTGTTTTTAAATCATTATACTGTTTTTCAAGTTCTGTCTGTTTCTGAGTCAGGCTGTCTATCTGACTTTTTTGGTCTTCCTGCGCCTTTGCCTGTTCAGAAAGTGAATCATAATCTGCTTGAAGCTTGTCTATCTTTGCCTGTAATTCTTCATTTTGCTTTTTAATTTCATCATTCGATTTGGTTGCTTCATTATATGATTTTTCCCATTTTTCAGCATTTGTGGCATTACCTGAATTGCCTACAGCTGCTAAAAAGAAAAATACCGCAAGAACTCCTAATACAACATTCCATTTTTTCGGAGTCATAAATTTCTTTTTCTCTTTCTTTCCCGAAACAACCTCATCCTGCTTCTTTTTCCCTAATTGAAACTTTTTCTTTTCCATTTTTTTAATTCCCCGCTCATTTTCCTCTTTTTTCTATTATGCTCTTGAATATTCCTCAATTGCTTTATCTAATATCTGCATTTCTTCTGCACTTAATTCCCAGTCGAATACTTTGCAGTTTGCTTCTATCTTGTAACGGCTCTGCGAACCTGTGATGCAGGAAGAAATAAATTCCTTTTTCAAGGTCCAGTTTAGTGCAATCTGTGCAAGCGGTACATTTCTCTCTTTACTAATTTCATCCATGACTGATAATAGTTTCATTGCTTTTGAGAATAATGGTTCTCTAAAATATGGATAGAATCTATTTCGGTTATCGTTTGCTTCATACGTTTTTAACTCACGATATTTTCCAGTTAAAATTCCACCGCCTAATGTTCCATAAGTCATAACTCCCATGTCCTGAGCATGCGCCCAGCGGATTAATTCTTCGTTATCTCGGTCTACCATAGAAAATTGTGGCTGATAGGCTTCGATTTCACAATACTTGTTTGCTTCTTCCATCTGTTCTTTTGTAAAATTAGAAACTCCGGCATGTAAAATCTTTCCCTGTTTCTTTAATTGATTTAATGCGTCCATTGTTTCTTCCATTGGAACATTCGGGTCCGGCCAGTGTACCAGATAAACATCAATATAGTCTGTTTTTAAATTTTGTAAAGACTCATCACATTCTCTTAAGATTTTATCAGCTGAACCACAACGTACATATTTTCCGTCAATAAATTCATTTCCACATTTCGTAGAAATCACAACTTCTTTTCTTACACCTAATTTATGCAGGGTTTCTCCTACATACTGCTCTGCTTTTCCCGCATTATAGGCAGGTGCTGTGTCGATAAAATTAATGCCACAATCTAAAGCTGCTTTAATTGCATCCATACGGCTCTCATCTGAATAATTATCCCATCCAGCACCGCCAATTCCCCATGTGCCAAGACACATCTTAGAAACTTCAATTCCTGTTTTACCAAACTTCGTATACTTCATTGGATTTGTCCTCCCTGTTTTTTATTTTTCTTTCTAAATTACTTTACTCTTAGTCCAACGGATATTCACAATCCGCTCCGCTACTTGCTCATAACCGAATCACTCTGTTTCTTTTGTTAATTCATCAATAAATCCTGCTTCTCTTGCGAGCAGTTTTTCAGTTTCAATATCTTTTAATAAATATACTTTTAATTTCATTTCAAATACTTTCATAGGTTATTTCCCTCCGGAGCTCTTTTGTTCTGTAATTAGAATAGCATAGATTCCCTCCCATGCAAACTTTTCACATTATTTCAGTTCCTTTTATCACATTTTTTAGTTGTATTTTCATTATTTTTAGTTCCTATCAAAATAAAAAATCCCTGGAACTATCTTTTTGCTCCAAAGCTTTCTTTCTCTTTTATTATTTCAGTACTTTCTTCACAGCTTCCAACAGCCTTGCCAAATCAATCGGCTTTGCTACGTGCTCATTCATTCCTGCCTCCAGTGCCTTTTGTCTATCCTCTTCAAATGCATTTGCCGTCATTGCTATAATTGGTATATTTGCAATTTCTGGATTTTCTAACTTTCGGATTTGGCGGGTTGCTTCATATCCATCCATAATCGGCATCTGAATATCCATCAAAATCAAATCATACTGACCTAGTTCGGCTTTCTGCATTTTTTCTACTGCTATCGTTCCATCCTCTGCGGTATCTAAAAGAAAACCAACTTCTTTTAGCAGTTCTACTGCGATTTCCTGATTTAATTCATTGTCCTCCACTAAAAGAATTTTTTTGTTTTTAAATAGATTTTCTGAACTTTTTTCTTTCAAATTTTCTTGTTTTAACTTTTCTTGTTCTGAAAATATTTCCATCTGTTCTGATCTTGAAAACATGCGCATTTCATTTGCTATAGGCGGACTGCTGACTTTAAATTTCAAGATAACTATAAATTCTGTCCCTTCACCCTGTCTGCTTTTTACCGTAATAGTACCACCCATCATATCTACAATATTTTTTGCAATTGACATACCAAGTCCTGTTCCCTCAATTCCACTGACTGTAGAAGTCTGTTCTCTGGAAAATGGCTCAAATATATGTTCCATAAATTCTTCACTCATACCAATTCCAGTATCTCTTACACGAAATTCGTATTTTGCATATTCTGGTTCTTGTTCTTTTATTTCCCGAATTTGAAAATAAATTTTTCCTCCAGGTCTTGTAAATTTTACTGCATTTCCCAAAATATTTAATAATACCTGATTTAGTCTGAGTTTATCTGTAATAATGTCTTTATGTTCAAGCTCTTTCATTTCCATATCCAACTCAAGCCGTCTTGCCGAAGAATTTGACTGAACAATGGATTTTAAATCCTCCAACACAGCAGGAAGATAAACCTGTGCATTTTCAATCTTTACTGCTCCACTCTCAATATGACTCATATCCAGTACATCATTAATCAAAGATAATAAATGATTACTTGCAGTTCCTATTTTAGATAAATATTTTTTCACTTCCTGTACTTCATCCACTCGTGCAGTTGCAAGTGCTGTACAGCCTACAATGGCATTTAAAGGTGTTCTTATATCATGCGACATACTATTCAAAAATATAGTTTTTGCACGGTTAGACTGCTCTGCTTTTTCTAATGCCTGTGTCAATTTATTTTGTATTTCTCTTTCTTTGGCAATAATTACATCAATATTTTGAAAACCAGCAATAATATGACTGGTATTTGGAAGTCGAATATATTTAAACTGACAATAATGTGTATCTCCCTGAATCAACACACGATAGGACGAAACATATTCTTGATTTTTATCTAATATTTTCTCTACTTTCTGAAGTTTCATTGCTTCCATCATTGCTTCTTTTTCATCCGGATGCACCCGCTCATTTATGTACTGACTACATAATGCATTATATGGATATTCCCTGTTACTGTTTTTATCAAGTCCCTCTGTTATATATCCCTCCAGTTTCAAAATCTTTACCGTTTCAGATTCTGCATCAATAAAAAATACATTCAAATAATCTTTACTTAAGGCATCAAAAATATCCAGTTGTTCTTTTATATGAGCTTCATACTCCAGTTTTTCTTGTTTTTCTTCCGTAATATCCATTCCATAAATTACACATTCAAGATGTTCCGTTGCGGGATTCATAATCAGTCGAGCCGTGATTCTGGCACTTCTTATGCTTCCATCATCAAAATACGAATCTGTTTCTTTGCTGATTTGCACCTTTCCATTTTGATATGCTTTTATTAAAGAATCTCGACAGAAGAAATCAAAAAATTCTTGCTTTCCCACTTCATCCGGCACAAAAGAACCTACGTTTTTTACCAGTACATCTACTGTTGTTTTCTGTTCCATATCTTCAACTGTTTTTGAAGCACCATTAATACTTAAACATATATTATCTGTTAAATCCAGATGAAAAATTCCCTGTGCATCCGGAATGGATTGAATCAGAGTATGCATCTGTGATTCAAATATTTTCTGTGAACGTCTAAGCTGCGTAATATCCCAGGCATATTCAATAAATGCTTTGTCTCCCTTCCACTCGACAATTTTTGTCTTTACTGCAAAAATCTGTTCCCCATTATCTACTTCTGTTTCCTGACATTCTTCTCCATTCATTTTCAGCATCGGACAAAAAGGGCACTGTTCCTTTAATCCCATCATATATTCATAACAAAGTTTTCCTTTATAAGGCCTTTCGGCATGACCGGTAAAAATCTGAGCTGGTTTATTTGCATAAAGCATCCGATAGGTCTCAAAGTCGCTAATCTGTATCATCTGATTAGAATCATCTAAAATTGCCTCTAGCATCTTTTCTTTTTCTATTATATTTTGCAGTTGACTCTGATTTTTTTCTTTTACTGTATCTTGATTCCAGGAATCCATCTCTTTTCTCTCCACCCTTTTTTATTCTATCATACAGGATTTCAAATTCCTGACACTAGCATCATCATATCACAAATTTGCAGTTTTTTATGTAAAAAAAGGACTTTAACCGAATTTTTTTTCAGCTAAAGTCCTTTTTATTTTTTATCTTTTTTCTAGCCTATTTACGGATTACTTGTTTTTCCCCACAAGTTTACCAATAAGGTAGCACACTGCTGCGACTGCCATTGCATTAACTGCCGCAATTCCCCAGTGAATCATATTGGCTGCTATTGCTCCGATTACGATTCCAAGTACATTAAACCAATTAATTTCACAAGAAACCGTTTTCTGTTCTTTATATTTCTTACGATTTAAAAAGAAATCTAAAATTACAATGATTCCGATTGGCGGAAGCGCACAGTTTAAAATATTGAGCCATCCAGTAAAATTGTAGTATAACCAGATTGCAAGTGCGGTTCCAACTACTCCGGCAATTGCAGTTGTAAACTTCATTTTTACACTCGTAATGTTAGAGAGCGCAAGTCCTCCTGTATAAAGTGCATTATTATTGGTGGTCCAGATGTTTGCACCAAGTACAATAATTGCCGGAATTGCAAGTCCCTGCGCAATCATAACATAAAAGATATCGTCTGCACCTGTAAATGCTCCACCGATTGCCCCAAAGCAGAACATCAATGTATTTCCAAAGAAAAATGCAATGACGGTTGTCCATACTGCGGTCTTATTATCTTTTGCAAATCGAATAAAGTTTGGAGTTGCCGTTCCTCCCGAAATGAAAGAACCAATGACATAACCAATTCCAGTAAACAGTGTAATCTTTCCGGCTGACTGACTGAATACTGCCACAAGTCCACCGCCATCACTGGTCGCTGTCACCATAGAATACACACCAAGCACTACAATCAATGGAACAGAAATCGTACTTACAATTTCAAGTGCTTTCATACCGGTTGCTGCGGTCAGCGTCATAAGAAGCCCTGCAATAATTGTCAATGCCCATTTATTGATTCCTAACAATTCTGCTGTTGGAATAGAAAACATTGCGACACCAACTCCAAACCAGCCAATTTGTGTAAATCCAAGTAAGAAAGAGGACAGATAAGAACCTTTACATCCAAATGCCTTTCTACAGAGAAGGTCCATATTCAATCCGGTATCTGAACCAATATATGCCAGGATTCCACAATAAGCGGATAAAATAATTCCACCGATAATGCAGGCTGACACAAATCCATTAAAATCCAGCCCATTTCCAAGTTTTGCTCCGACACTCATGCTTGCTGAAAAGAAAGTAAATCCCAGCATAACAAAAAACATGCTCCGAAATCCTTTACGTGCACTTTCCGGAACTGCTTCCAAAGAAAAATCACTGTCAGAAGCCGTGCTTTTTTTCTTTAAGTTTTCTTCCATTTCTTTCTCCCATCTGTTTTCTGATTTTAGGTATATGCTCTATTTCTACATACTGTCCTCTAGTGTAACAGAATAAGAGGCAAATGAACAGCTAAAATTTGGACTTTTGTCCTTTTTTCATTCCATATTTTTCTAAATCTACTTTCCCATCCACTACTTCAACACCATCTTCTCTTAAAAGTTCTTCCTGGGCTTTTCCTCCGCCAAATGCAAATGCGCCTGCAAGTTCCCCTTTGGAATTCACCACACGAAAACACGGAATATGAAGCGGGTCCGGATTTTTATGTAACGCATTTCCTACCGCTCTTGACATTCTCGGATTTCCCGCCATCTCTGCAACCTGTCCATAAGTTGCCACCTGCCCTTTTGAAATTTTTTTCACTGCTTCGTAAATCCGTTTTGTCGGACTGTCTGTCACTAAATCATAACTTTCTGCAATCATCCGTTTTATATCTTTTTCCGGAATACTCCCATCTAAAATAATCGTATTCCAATGTTCTTTATTTTGATGATATCCCGGAACCACAGACTCATAAGTACTTCTCCAAAAATCACGCCACTCTGGGTCTGCTTTTACATTCAGATTCAAAAAACCATCTTTTTCATAAGTCCACAAAAATGCTTTTTTACTTTGTTTTACCCGTACCAACTGCCAATTCGTATCTGAAAATGGCGTATCTACATAAGTATCTGCAAATGTTAATCCATAAGCTAAAATTTCTTCTCGTGTTTTCATCTCATTCCCGCCTTAAAATTTTTCGTTTTTATATTAATTCAGATTTTATTTATTCAAATTATAGCAAATTTAAAATAAAAAACAACGATGCAGGGAAAAATAGCTTTTTCACTACTATTCTCTGCACCATTGCCTTTTAGAAGAACAATTATTCTTTTTTCTATATTCTTTTACCCACAATCATATCTACTTGTCTTTCTTCTCCGTTCCAAAGTTTTCCTGCTCCTTTTCACGGAAAATTTGATTTTTATTCAGATAGGAGCGGAACGCATAAGTGATTTGTTTTCTAAGACTAAAAAAACACAAACCATTTTCTTTATCATATTTCGATGGCAGCAAAATAGTGATTAACAAAGCAATGATTACTCCACCGCCTGTATCTAAAATACGGGCAATGGTATAAAACAACACACGTTCCTCTCCTATCGTGAACATCACAACAAAATACATAACTGTTCCAGGCTGGATAGCAGAATCTGCTCCAAGCGCCAGGTTACACCATAAAACAAGACATAAACCGGCGACTAACCAGAACCAGTCCGGTATCCCAAAAGGTTGATTGGTGTACAGCCAGTAAAATGGGATTACTAAAACTCCACCTACAATTGTTCCAATCAATCGATTGATTCCATTATGAAATCCTTCCTCAAACTGACTTCCAACTCCATATACCGCACCAATCAGTGCAAAACATGGATTTCGCCCTTTGAATAAATATTGGTAAATAATTGATGTAAGCATTACCACTAATGCAGTACGCCACATTCTTGCAGTAAGTCTGGGTGACTTAAAATTCTTTACTGGTGTCAGTTTCCACTTATTTTTTACCTCTGCCAGTTCCAGCATTTCCTGTGGTCCCATAACCAAACACCTCTATCCCAGATTCATCTGTAATTTATCTATCATTTATTTATGACTTATCAGATATTTAATATTTGTTTTGCTCTTTCTATCTCCTGTTTGGTTGGAGGTATTGTATCATTCAGAGAATATGGGATTTCAAGAGCTTCCCATAAGGTTTAAAGCGATATAACTTTTGAAATAATTTCTCTGATTCCCATTCTTCACCGCCGGATTTTTCCCAGGTATCCGGATTATGACAATATCTGCACCTCATTGCACACCCCTGCAGAAATACAACACTGCGAACCCCTGGACCATCTACCAGACCAAAACTTTCAATAGAATGAATTCTTCCTTTCACCTGAGAAACTCCTATCTACATTCTTTTTAACTCTTTTTTACAGCGTTTTATGGCAAGTACGTGCAATTACATCCAACTGCTGTTTTTTTGTCAAAGAAATAAATTTTACTGCATATCCAGAGACACGAATTGTAAAATTCTGATACTCTTCTTTTTCTGGATGATTCATCGCATCAATCAACTTTTCTGTTCCAAATACATTTACATTCAAGTGGTGAGCATCCTGTTCAAAATATCCATCTAAAATCTGAACCAGATTATCTGCCCGCTCCTGTTCTTCATGTCCCAAAGCATCCGGACTGATTGTCTGTGTATTGGAAATACCATCTAATGCCCAGTGATATGGAATCTTTGCTACGGAATTTAAAGATGCCAAAAGCCCATTCTGTTCTGCACCATAAGATGGAGATGCACCTGGTGCAAATGAAGTAAATGCCTTGCGTCCATCCGGTGTCGCACCTGTCGCTTCTCCATATACAACATTTGAGGTAATGGTCAAAATTGAAGTACTCGGTTTTGAGTCACGATAAGTATGACGACGACGGATTTTATCAAAAAATGTTCGTAATAACCAGGTTGCAATTTCATCTGCTCTCGGGTCATCATTTCCATAACGAGGAAAATCACCTTCAATTTCAAAATCTTTTATAATTCCTTCTTCGTCACGAATAATTTTTACCTTTGCATACTTAATTGCACTCAAAGAATCTACTACATGAGAAAATCCTGCAATTCCTGTTGCAAAAGAACGTTCACAGTCATTGTTAATCAATGCCATCTCCGCTGCTTCATAATAATATTTATCATGCATATAGTGAATCAGATTTAACACATTTACATAGATATCTGCCAGCCAGTCCATCCACCAGTCAAATTTTTCGATTACTTCATCATAATCTGCATATTCAGAAGTAATACGCTGCATAGCCGGACCGCACTGAATTCTGTGTTTTTCATCAAAACCACCATTAAATGCATATAATAATGTCTTTGCTAAATTGGCGCGTGCCCCAAAAAGCTGAATTTCTTTTCCTGTTTTAGTTGCTGATACACAACAGCAAATAGGCTGGCTGATTTCTTCACGCATACGAATAACTTCATCGTACATATTTCCACAACCGGCACGATAATGCGCTACTTTTTTTGCTTCAATTAATCGGTCAATACCATATAAAGCTACACGACGATAATCTCCTACAATACGACCACGTCCATAAGTATCAGGAAGACCGGTTACAACATGTGTTTTTCTTGCCAGACGCATCTCTGGTGTATAAGCGCCAAATACCGCATCACATTGGCATTGCACCGTTCCTCCTTATGATTCTTTACTTGATAAATTTTACTTCTGGATAGATATCCTGTTTTGCTTCTTCTTTTTTCTGATTGAAGATTACTTTGTTTTCTTCAAACAGATTACGTCCTTCCGCATCAATTGATACGATTAATGGACCAAATTCTTTTACTTTACAGCACCATAATGTCTCCGGCATACCCAGTTCATCCCAATGATGTTCCGCAATACGTTCTACTTCTGTTGCTGCTACTACTGCACATCCTGCTGGAAATACACAGTGAATTGCTCCAAATTCTTTGCAGGCACGTTCTGTGTTTGGTCCCATACCGCCTTTTCCGACAATAACTCTGACACCTGTTTCTTTTGTAAATTCATACTCAAATTTTTCCATACGCATAGAAGTTGTCGGTCCTACAGAAACCATTTCATAATCATCTTCGGTTCCTTCGATTTTACGAACAATCGGACCAGCATGGAAAATTGCTTTGTTGCGGATGTTATACGGCAGTTCTCTTCCATATTCTACTAAACGGCGGTGTGCTACATCACGGCAGGTCATTAAATCTCCATCCAGCCATACGATATCTCCAATTTTAATGTCTTTTAAGTCCTCCTCACTTACTGGTGTAATAAGAACCTTTTTATCTCCTCTAATTTCGATCATAATTCGCTCCTCCTCTTATGCATTGAATTTCCATGTGGAATGTGTATCACAAGTTACAGTTAAATCCGGATTTACTACAATATGACCACGACGATGTGACCAGCATCCTACATTTACAGCAACACCAATTGTAGATGGATGACGTGCAGTATTTTCAATGTTAACACCCATAACAGAATAGTTTCCACCCATTCCCTGTGGTCCAAGACCGATTTTATTAATGCCATCTTCTAAAAGCTGTTCCATTTTTGCGGCATTTTCATTTTCATTATGAGAACCAATTGGACGCATCAATGCTTTTTTTGAATTCAGAGCTGCTGTCTCTACAGAAGTTCCTACTCCTACACCTACTAACAGTGGTGGACAAGCATTTAATCCATAGCTGGTCATCTGGTCCAAAACGAAATCTGTTACACCTTCATATCCAGCACCTGGCATCAGTACCATCGCTTTTCCAGGAAGGGTACATCCGCCACCTGCCATATAAGCATAGATTTCACATTTATCACTGTTTGGCACGATATCCCACCATACTGTTGGAGTTCCCTTACCAACATTTTTCTTTGTATTGTATTCATCAAATGTTTCTACAGAGTTATGTCTTAATGGTGTCGCAAATGTTGCCTGTACAACTGCTTCTTTTAAAAGTCCTTCCAGTTCATTGATATATGGGAAATTTGTTCCACATTTTAACCAGAACTGAAGAACACCTGTGTCCTGACAGCTTGGACGGTCTAATTCTACTGCAAGTTTCTGATTCTTTGTCATTGTTTCATAAAGTACTTTTGGAAGTGCAGCATTTTCCTGAGAACCAAGTTCCTCTAATTTTGCTACTACATCATCCGGTAATTTTTTTCCGATATGGCCGACAAAATCAGCAACCATATCTGTCAACTGTTTTACTCCATTTTCTTTTGTCATAATGAACTTACCTCCAAATTAAATTATATTTTGTATTGTTTATAGATAGTTACTTTTGTATTGTTGCTTTTACGGATAAAACGGGAATAAAATCGGCAGTAAAATCATGCAGATTACAAATGAAAAGCCAATTAACGGCAGACCAGATTTCACATAATCCTTAAACTTATATCCGCCAAGTCCGACTACCATAGTGTTTGCAGGCATACCAATCGGTGTTGCATAAGCACAAGAACCTGCAATTACTGTCGCAATTACAACTGCTCTCGGGTCTGCTCCCAGATTGTTTGCAAGCGATACTGCAATCGGAATCATCAATGCTGTTGTCGCTGTATTGGACATAAAATTGGTTAATACACAAGTTACAACGAAAATTACAAATAACAGTAAAATTGGGTTTGGATTTGAGCCTAAAAGACCTACAATTTTATCTGCAATTAAATTTCCTGCTCCAGTCGTATCTAACGCTTTTGCTAAGGAAAGAGAACCACCAAACAGTAATACCACTTTTAAATCAATCGACTTCAGTGCTTCTTTCTCACTAAGTACTCCTGTCAATACCAAAAATGCTGCTCCGACACAGGAAGAAATTTCAATACTGACTCCGATTTCTTCTTCAAAAATCATTGCTCCAATTACTACGATTAACACAATTAAAGAAATAATTTGTTTCCACTTTGGAACTTCACTGAAATCTTTCTGTGCTTCTACCTCTGTTCCGTTGCTTTCTGTTCCATTTGGCAGTAAACGGTATCCAAGACAGACAAAATATAAAATTCCAAGAATCAACATTGGCACACCTACTGGTGCATACATAAAGAAGCTGGTAGACAATCCCATTTCCTGAAGTGCATTTACACCCATCAGATTTCCTGGAGCACCAATAATAGAAAGATTTCCACCAAGTGCTGCTGCAAATACTAAAGGCATCAAAAGACGGCTTCTGGAGTATCCGGATTCATCTGCAATTCCACAGACAACTGGAATCAATACGGCAGCAGTTCCGGTATTGGATAAAAATCCTGACATCACTCCTGCGATTACCATAATCGCAATAATTAACGTTTTTTCTGTTTTGGCGAACTTCGTTACAATTCCCCCGATTTTATTTGCCATTCCTGTTTCAAATAATGCCTGCCCTACTACGAACATTCCCACGCAGAGGATAACATTGCTGTTCACATATTGTGAAAATGTGGTGGTTGCATCCAACACACCAGTCAGCGTCAGACCAAGTGCACAAATAGTAGCTGTAAGACCAAGCGGGATTTTTTCAAGTATAAAACTAATAATTGTGAACATGAGAAACAATAGCGTAATTGTTGTTTGAGACATGAAGCAATCTCCTTTCATTTCCTTTTACTCTTTTGTTTTTCACTCTTGAAAAGCGCCGGCCGTACACTCTTCATTTGTTAATTCTATTATAAGCGCTGTCATTCATAAAAACAAATTGTCAGAATATATAGCTCTATAAAAAATTTTTATGTTCACAAAATAAAACATCCCATTTTATACATTTTTACCAGAAAATAAGAATTAAAAAAAATTATGGAAAATAGCCTGATGATATGATATTTTTATAACAGAATATTAACGTCAACTAACAAGAATAAATTAGAAATTAATGCGGAGGATTTTCTCATGACTTTAAATCAATTACGTTACTTTTGTACCGCCAGCCGGTGTCACAGTATCACCAAGGCTGCCGAAGAATTATATGTGACACAGCCAACTATTTCCATTGCCATTCGTGATTTGGAAATTGAATTTGGAGTAAGTCTCTTTCAGAGAAAAGGAAATCAATTAATCTTAACCGGTGAGGGCGAAACACTTTATGAAAAAGCAACTTATATTTTACAATACTGCAATGAATTACAAGCGGACTGTTCCAGTATGGCACGCATCAAACCACCTCTTAGAATTGGGATTCCACCTATGCTCAGCACTGTTTTCTTTCCCGAATTATTGAATGCATTTCAAGAAGTCCATCCTGAAATTCCAATTGTCTTAGAAGAATATGGTTCCATCCGTGCCTGCAATCTGGTTCAAAATGACACTCTGGATTTGGCACTCGTAAATATGGAACAATATAATATTGATAAATTTAATCAAATCCTTCTTGCAAATGACCAGATTGTATTTTGTGTAAATGATGAGCATCCTCTTGCCAAAAGAGAAATCATCACCACTGACGAAATGGCAAAAGAATCTTTGATTTTCTTTAATGGAGACTCCGTAATCAATCAGCTCTTAAAACTTCGCTTTGAACTACACGGCTATACTCCAAATGTCATTATGCGAAGCAGTCAGATTTATACAACCCTGCAGTTTTTAAAAACAAAAAAATACGGATGCTTCTTTTTCTCCAGCATGACAGATAAATTTAACCATATTGTCGGAATCCCACTTCAACCACCTATTCAGGTAAAAATCGGTATCATTTGGAAAAAAGGAAAATACATCCGTAATGATATGCAGACCTTTTTAAATTTTACAAAAAAATACTACAAAGAACATCCTCTAACAAATTAATGGTGACAGACTATCTGCCACCATTTCTTAAATTATTTCATTCAAATGTCCCTGTAAATTTCCAGACCATATCTGGTTCTTCCGGTAAATAAGTCACGTTCGGTTTCCAGGTTCCAATCACTTTGTCTTCAGAGTTTACCCATAAGCAGTATTCTTCTCTGTAAGAAGTATTAATCAGTCCAATGGACAGGTACAATGCTTCTTTATCCATTGCATATGCTGCGCAGTGATATCTCTTTGTAAAATCTTCCGGATAAAGGTCATTCTGTTTCCAATTTTTGTAGCCAGCATAGATTTCTTTTTTCTCTCCGTCAATTACCAATTCCAATTTCAGTCTGTATCCCTCTTTTGTAATCTTAGCACTTTCAATTTTTCTTGGATTTTCAGTAAATACTATTTCTCTATTAAATAGTTTCTCTGTTACTTTCTTGGAAGTCCGTAATCTTCCCTCTGGCTGTGACAGAGAAAGACTGTTGAGCTTAGCTTCCAGATATTTTTGTCCCTCTGCTCTCTTTTCAGCCGGGCAAGGAACGGTTACTGCTTCTTTCATATATTTAAGACAGATATCTGCTGCAAGATATTCCCTTGCGCCAGAAGTGATTCCTATTGCAACAGGAAGCTCACGAAAACAAATCAGATATTGTCCAAAAGCACCCTCTGCTGCAAAGATTTCTTTTCCTGCTTTGATGTGGTATGCATAATGAGTCAAAGCTTTCTTCTCATCTCCTGGAATCACTACTCTCTGTCTGCCCATCTCTTCCACCCATTCAGCAGGTACAAGCTGCTCACCATTCCAGTTTCCTTTCTGAAGAAGAAGCTGTGCAAGTGCAGAAATCTGTCTGGCCGTGAGATACATCCCCCATCCACCAGTGTTGTGCCCCTCAGGGCTGGTAAGCCAGTTAATCTTTCCAAGGTTCATTTTATCAAAGACACGTTTCTGCATAATAGACAGACAGTTCTCTCCCATAACTTTTGACACAATTCTGGAAAGTGTATAGCTACAACCAGAATCATAGTGAAAAACTTTTCCGATATCTTTGCGTATTTTGGGCTGTTTTAACCAGTTGGTCTCCCAGTCTTTTTCAAGTCTGGAAAACCATACGTTATTACAACATTCTTTAGAGCCTGCCTGCATTGTAATCAGGTCATAAACAGTTACTTCTTCCAATGCCTCATCATAATTTTCTGGCAGTTCTTCTCTTACATAGTCCAAAAATTTATCTTCCAGATGAAGCTTTCCCTCTGCAACTGCAAAACCCACGCAAATACTTGTACCGATTTTTGACAGAGAATGCATCATCTGCGGCTCTTCCAGCGAAAATGGTGCCCATGCACCCTCAAGAACCGGCTCCCCTTTATAACGTACGGAAATACTGTGTAATTCTACCGTATTCTCCAGAGCTTCCAACATTTCTGCCAGTTTATATGGATTTAAATTAGTATGTTTTGTTTTTATAAATTTCTCACTCATTTTGTTCCTCCTTAGATGGCTGCCAGATAGATGTCTCAATACGGATACCACCTTTTTTTGTAAGATAAACTCCAATCAGAATTAGTGCTACCATTACAATAACTGCTGCAATTGCATACGCCGGTTTAATACTGAAAATTCCTTTTACAAAGATTACTGTGTAAATAATAATACTAATTGTACAAAAAATGTAAAGACCACCCTTCTTAAGATGGAACTTATTTTTACTCCATGCTTCCGGATATTTGTGTGGAAGACGAGAAATTGCATATACCACCGTTACATTCATAAAAAATGTAATTACCTGAAAAATATTTGTAATCGTTACAATGCTCATATCAAAAATAATTGGAAGCAATACTACAATCAGTGTATATGTATAAATCAAAAATGGAGCACCAAAACGATTCTCTTTTAAGATTCCTTTTGGAAGCCATCCATCCTTTGCAGCCTGTGCAATTGGGTATCTGACATCATTAAATACCCCATTCAGCGTCGTAATAATTGCCATAATCGGTCCACCAATCATGAAAACTTTGTAAAACACTGGCGGAAGAATTGCCTGTGCTGCCGGAAGAATGGTCTCCACACCTGCAACTTCATCATGTGGCAAGACTCCACCTGTTACCATTGCCAGACCCACATATATGACTAAAAGACATGGTACACATGACATTGCTGCAAATGGAACATCCTTCGTTGCTTTTTTCGCATCTTTACCATACCAAAGAATATTATAATAACCATTAGCAGAGTTGATTAAGAGAAGTGCCGCAAGCATAAATCCTTTAAATCCACCAGTGAACATTTTATCACCGGAAAAATCAAAAATTGGCTGTCTGATTTGTGTAAGTCCAAAGATAACATATAATACCATTGTAATCAGAAGAATCGTTGACAATACTTTACTTACTTTCGCAAAAATATCCATTCCAAGCAAATTCAGCACAAATAAAATAATTACTCCAACAATCGCAATCATTTTCACTGTAATGTCCGGAAGAAGATTATTGACATACAATCCCAGTGCCAGTGCAAAAGAACTATTTAAAATCGGTGTTACCAATTTCGTATAAGCTACCAGACCCCCAGCGCTAACCCCTGAAAGATTCGTTACAATAGAATATGGACCTCCCGCCACTCGCATGGTTCCACCTAAGATAATATATGGAAATACCATAAAAAAGCCCATGACAATTGCAGTTAAATAAGCCAGCCATACAGAATATCCTGTATATGCCATTGCTGGTCCAATCAGCGTTACCATTCCTGATCCAATTACCATTCCCACTGCGATTGCAAACAAATCTCCCCTGCCAAGAATTCCAGGCTTTGGTTCAGATGTGTTCACGATAATGTTCTTGTTATTCATTTTTCCTCTCCTTTTTATATTTTATTTTTTATATTGTATACAAATAAGAATAAATAAAAACATTTCAAATGTCAATACTATTTAACAATTTCAACATTTTGTCAGAAATCAACGCCCTATTTTTGTGCATTTTGTCGTTCAGATATATCTAAAAAGAAAGTTTTTACAGCTCTCCTCAATATGCTCATGCATTTTGAGGTAACATTTTACCTCATCCCCACTTCGAATACACTCGACAATTTCTTCATGGTCTTTAAGCGATTTGCGTACATGTTCTTCCGCATTCATCTTCATTCCCCTGGAAAGTCCATTCCACAACTCTGATAGCATATTTTTGAGTTTATCATTTTCAGCAGCAAGCCAGATTTCCATATGAAGTGTCTGATTCAGACTCGCATAACTTTCGTAATCGCCATCTTCAATTACTTCTCTGGAGACCTTTAAAATCTGGTCAATTCTTTTAAGATCTATTTTATTTCTACAACAGAGCACACAGGCTTCACTCTCCAGCGCTGCCCTGACTTGAAAATGTTCCCTGATTGTTTTTTCTGTTACCCCCAGAACCACTGCTCTTTTATTCTGTTTCAATTCTAAAAGACCATCTCTTGAGAGAATCTGAAATGCCTCCCTCACCGGCGTAATCGATACGCCCAGTTCCTGTGCTGTACTTTCTAGCGTTAAAATTTCTCCCGCTGGAATCTTCCGTCCTAAAATTGCCTCTCTCAGCGTTGCTGCGATTTTCTCACGAATAGGTAATGTTTTTATTGGTTTAAGCCCAAGCATCTTTATTCTCCTGTTTTATTAATTATTTAGGCGTTTTACAAACGCCACAAATTCTTGATTTTATTGGGTTTTCTCACTTGATTTATATAAATTTTCTCTCCTCCAGTGATAAACTATAGGTAACGACACCAATACATCTACACACTAGAGAAGAGAACGTTTATGGCTACTAAATACCACCAGATTTCTTTAAACGACATTTTTTCAGACTGTCAAAACTCATTCATTGATGAGCCCTCTTCCTTCTTTTCACTTCTGTCGGAACACTTCGACTTAAATGAATTTATTCCTCCGAAATTCCTTACCGCTTTTTATCTTCCTATCGGTCGAAAACATTTGTATCCATTGAAAATATGGATTTACGCATGTTTTCTGATATCCAGCGTGATTCTGATGAATGGAATAAAACTTATAAAACAAGGACCATTGTAGAACAAGCTATCAATCATTTCAAAATCAACATGTGTATCGCTGGAAAAAAGACAAGAAACCATACTGCCACAAAGGCTGACGTTTTCCTCTCTGGTATTGCCAGCCAGTTAATCGTAATCGTTGCATGTGCAATGAATTATCCACAATACATTCGAAGCCTGAAACCTTTAGTTGTCTGAAAAAATATTTAATTGTCATGATTTTTATTTGGACTTATTAAAGTACGCCCCAAATCTGATGTTCTATGTCAATTCAGAAACAATTCTGAATACTGACCTTTTTTCTCTCCTTATATAGGGGAGAGTTATCCACAGTAATTGATAAAATCATTTATCAATTACCTATATTAATT
>JAIIAN010000531.1 GCA_022717655.1 Bacillota bacterium
CTGTAAAACTGAATGGAAGATGCTTTACCATCCATGTAGAAGAAGGTGAGCAGGTGAAAAAAGGACAGCTTCTTCTGGAATTTGATATTCCGGGAATCAAAGAAGCCGGATATGAAGTGACTACACCGATTGTTGTTACAAACAGTGACGAATTCAATGATGTAGAGATGAAGGCAGAAGGACAGGTAACTGTCGGAGTGGAGCTTCTTGAATTATCTTAAAAAATATAGAAAAAAGAGTGCGGAAATCTTTGAAAAGATTTCCGCATGAAGTGCAGGAGGAAGATTTATGGCATTACCAGATACATTTTTATGGGGCGGCGCGGTAGCTGCCAACCAGTTAGAAGGCGGATGGAACGAAGGTGGAAAAGGCCCAAGTGTCATTGATGTTATGACTGGCGGAAGCGCAACAAAGATGCGTGAGATTACAGACGGAGTAGTAGAAGGAAAGTATTATCCGAACCATGTGGCAGTGGATTTCTATCATGAATACAAAGGAGACATTGCTCTGATGGCTGAGATGGGATTCAAGTGTTTCAGAACAAGTATTGCATGGACACGTATTTTCCCAAATGGTGATGAGGCAGAGCCGAATGAAGAAGGTCTTAAATTTTACGATGATATGTTTGATGAATTGTTAAAATACGGTATCGAGCCGGTTATCACATTAAGCCACTTTGAGATGCCGTATCATCTGGCTAAGGAATACGGCGGATGGATCAACCGTAAGGTGATAGATTTCTTTGTACGTTATGCAGTAACCGTTATGGAACGTTATAAAGATAAGGTAAAATACTGGATGACATTTAACGAGATCAATAACCAGAGTAATACATCGGCAGACATCTTTGGATGGACAAATTCAGGAGTGCGTTTCTCGGAATATGATAATAAGAAGAAAGCCCTGTATCAGGCAGCACATCATGAACTGGTGGCAAGTGCACTGGTGGTGAAGAAAGGCCATGAGATCAATCCGGACTTCCAGATCGGATGTATGTGTTCATTCGTACCGTTTTATCCTTATTCCTGCAACCCGGATGATATTATGGTTGCAACAGAGTGTATGCATGAGAGATATTATTTCTCAGATGTACATATCCGCGGCCATTATTCGGCATTCGCAAAGAAGGAATGGGAAAGAGAAGGTACAAAACCAGTGATGGAGTCTGGGGATGAAGAGATTCTGGCAGAAGGAAAATGTGATTACCTTGGATTCAGTTACTATATGACCAATGCAGTGAAAGCAGATGTTCAGAAAGATACTGCAGAATCCCTGGACGGAAGTTCTCCAAATTCAATTGCCAATCCATATGTAAAGGCAAGTGACTGGGGCTGGCAGATTGACCCGGTGGG
>JAIIAN010000532.1 GCA_022717655.1 Bacillota bacterium
CACTTTGTGTGCGGGGATTTTTACATTTAAAAACAGTATAAACTTTACGAATCTGGAAAACATATTAACATCAAAGCTTTTCGAAATGATAGGAGGATGTTAATATGGCGAATGTAAGAACGCGTGGAACCGACAAGGTTAAGGTTGTGTCAGCAGTTATTACGCTGGCAGTTATTGTTGCGCTTGTGTTTGGGATATTTTCAGTAGCACAGAATGTTAAGAAATCTAAGAATAACAATCTTGTGAATCTGAATGAAACTGAAGGAAATGTGGCTATCAAGACAGATGATGACCCGGATATTCCAGTGGAAGAACCAACTGTTGGTGATGATGATATAATCAATGCTAATGCGAGAGCAAGTATGTCAGATGATGGTGATGGAACCGAGAATCAGGTTACAGAGCAGACAAAGGAGTCTCAGACTGAGGAACAGACGGTTAAGCCTATGACAGAAGCTGAGGTTATGGCAAATGCTATAAGTAAGTATACATTTGAACAGGGAGAGCTTATATACTGGCCTGTCAGTGGTACGGTTACTCTTGGATATAATATGGATTCTACTGTGTATTTTAAGACTCTTGGCATGTACAAATGCAGTCCTGGTATGGTAGTTGCTTCTGATGTCGGAACTAAGGTATGTGCGGCCGTTTCTGGTGTAGTTATTGATGTTGCCGAGAATACTGAAACAGGACTTACTGTAAGAGTTGCAGCCGGTAATGGATACGAGATGACAACTGGTATGCTTTCAGATGTGAATGTCAAGATAGGAGATACAGTTACAGCCGGTCAGCTTCTTGGTACTGTGGCCGAGCCAACAGCATACTATAAAGAAGAGGGCCCAGGAATATATTTTGCAATGACAAAGGATGGTATTCCTGTGAATCCTATGGATTACCTTAGTGAGTAATTGTTGACAATACGTGTAAAATCGGCACCTGTTTATGATTTTACAAGCAATGTGTGCGGAGAAACAGCCGGCAGTCTCCATTATATAAGTGGGATAACGCCTGAAAGGGCAAGACAGGTGCTTAATATAGATAAAGGCGGCGGGAATCCGCCGCTTACATATTTTATGGGGGAGTGAAGTGTTGTTGGCAAGACGGCTAGCGATGTGATTGGGATGGAAACCTACTAGGAATAAGTAAGTTGGAAAATTAGTAGGTGTTTTTTGCGTGGGGAATGGATTGCTTTTGAGGAAAGACCTACTAATGAGAGTGTGGGATATGAGTTAGTGGGTCTTTTCTTTGAAAATGATGCATGATATTTTAGAAAAGACCTACGAAAGAAATTGATAGTTGTGAGTTCGTAGGTCTTTCCAATATTTATGGGGATGATAAAAGTAAAAAAGA
>JAIIAN010000533.1 GCA_022717655.1 Bacillota bacterium
GCTTACTCCGTTGGATCAGAATGGCTGCATTTTAATTTATTTCAAGAGAAACCCATATGGGAAGATTTTTGCATATACAATTTTATATAAAATTGATATAATCTACAACGTTGCCACTCCCAGACAGGCACAGAAGGGAGGGTTGACATTGCAGGATTTATTCATTTCATTTATTCTTTCCGTCTTGGCTAGCATAGTAGCCTACTATGTTTGCAAATGGTTGGACGGAGAGAAGTAATCGGCAACCAGCCTAAGGCATAAGCCACCTTGCCCAAATGGAATAGAAAACCCCACGAGGTCGTAACTCGTGGGGTTTTTGTTGACTATTGCAAGTCATTCATTTCATTTTGCCTAGGCATATTATAGCATATGCAAAAATCTGTAGCAATATCATATTCTACGAAAAATTATCACGCGCAAATCGTACACTGATATATATCCCGTGTGCAATAATAACAAGCAGGATAAGATTGATTGGAAGTACAGACCTTATTGGTTCGGCAAAGTATACAGCTACAGCAAGACTTATAAGAACCTCTGTAAGGCTTTTAACATCTGCATAATTGTCCTTATATGCCTTATACAGCTTTTTTAATTCTTTAATGACTAAAAATACCAATACTACTGTTATGCCGCCTATAAGGGCAATTAAGAGCAGATAATGTATGATTGTGGAAATTATAGGCAGTGGTATCTTGTTACCCAGCTGTGAGACCACCTGACCCAATTCTATGACGTTTGTTTCGCATACGCATATAATTTGCCATACAACAACAAAAAACGCCTTAAAATCGCTTCTGAACACGTTAGAGCGTACAGCCGTGAATACAGTTGTAAGAAGCCCATATAGTAATAAGCCTATAAGTACACTGTAAAATGCGTATATTTGGTTGTTATATTCGCTTTTAAGGCGCATTTCAGTTTCAAGGTTCAATTCATAGGCTTTAGCATTAATACGCTCCTGTGCGCCTTTAAGAAGCTCCTGAGCCACTCTAGTATCATTGTCAGCTTTCTCTTTCTGCTCCTTAAGCTTTTTCATTTTACTGTCATACTCTTTTTTACAGGCTTGGACCGTAATCTCTGAATGAAGCTTCGTACTCCTCACGCTCTCTTGCAAGCTGGAGTTTTCTTTCTTGAGCTTTTCGTTCTCTTTCACGATTAAGTCGCTCTCGTTCAGCTTCTCTATCAGCTCGCTCTGCTCTGCTATTCTCTTCTTTTGCTGTGCTATCAGTGATACCATTTCTTGCACTTGAGATGAGTTCGGTGATGTCTGCTGTTTCTTCAGCAAATCCACCTGCTGATGTAACTGTTCGTTCTCTGTCTGAAGTTCTTCCAGCAGATTTAA
>JAIIAN010000534.1 GCA_022717655.1 Bacillota bacterium
GCACAATAGCATCCACCAAATCATTCTCCATCAAATATCTACGAATATTACTTTCGCCACTTCCAGCATCGCCAGTAAAGAGAGAACTACCATTATGAATGGATGCGATACGACTGCCCATCGGTTGTAAATCCAAAGACTTCATCTTATCGATTTCTTCCATTACAAAGAGAAGCTGGCCATCTGAGGTTCTTGGGGTACAATCCAGCACTTCTTTCTCTCCAGCAAAATTGGTTAACGCCAGTTCAAAACGAGAATCCAGCAGTTGTTTATTCTCGCTGTCATAAATCTTCTCCTTATCAGTTTTCCAAGATTTTCCATAAGGAGGATTCGTCAACGTAAAACCAAAGCTAGTCTGCGAGAAATGGTTTGTGGTAATAGTATTACCCAAATAAATTCCCTTAGGATCTACACCCTTAATAATCAAATCGGATTTACAAATAGCATAAGTCTCTGGGTTAGTCTCCGTACCAGACAGTTGGATAGCCAGAGGACGAATACCTATACTCCTTAAATATTCATAGCCCTCGGTAAGCATACCGCCAGAACCACATGCTGGGTCATAGAGGGTTATTATTTTAGGTAATTCGTTCTTAACTGGCTCAAAGATAAGATGCGTCAATAGTGAGATGGCATCACGCGGGGTGAAGTGTTCACCAGCTTCCTCATTATTCTCTTCGTTAAAACGGCGCAACAGCTCCTCAAATACGGTTCCCATTCCTACATTGTCAAGAGCTGGCAAAGGTAATCCATCTGGATCGTATTGCAATGTATTCGTAAGGTTGATACGAGTATCGGTAATCTTCTGAATAATAGCCAACAGGCGATCATTATCAGCAAGTTTGCGCGCTTTGTTTAAGAAATCAAAGTTCTTCAACACATCGCTAACATTCTCACTAAATCCATTCAAATACTCAATAAAATTTTTACAAAGCAAATCATTGTTGCCAGAAGCCTGATTCTTTATACGATTCAAAGTCCATTTAGAGGTATTATAGTAAGAGAGCTTAGTTATATCACGCATTACCCCCTCATCTATCTCATCATTTGGACCCAATTGTTCCAGCTCTTTTAAAACTTCATCCTTTGTTGGCTCTAAAAGTGCATCCAATCGACGCAATACTACCATAGGGAGGATAACATCACGGTATTGACCACGAAGGAACACATCACGTAACACATCGTCCGCAATGTTCCAAATAAGAGAAACTATCTGATTATAATTAATATCTGCCATAAAATGTATTTTAATTAATGATTAAAATGGAGCGTAATCTCCCCATCAGGCATTTCTTCAATGCTCTGCACCCATTCGATGCTGCCTGTATCGGGATTTACGTCTATC
>JAIIAN010000535.1 GCA_022717655.1 Bacillota bacterium
GTGTTTATTGTATGCCAGAAGAGGGAATCTGTCAGGTTTCTCATAAAGAAATTTTAACTTATGATGAAATTCAAAGAATCTGTTCCTGTATTACAACGCTTGGAATAAAAAAAATAAAACTGACCGGTGGAGAACCGCTCACAAGAAAAAATTGTTCAATCCTGGTAAGAATGTTAAAAGAACTTCCGGAGATTGAAAAAGTAACCTTAACAACGAATGGAATGTTATTGAAAGAACAGATGCAAGAACTGGCAGAGGCTGGGATTGATAACATTAATATCAGTCTGGACACTTTGGATAAAGCAAAGTTTGAGAAAATTACAAGAAGAGAGGGGCTTTCTAAGGTGTTAGAAGGATTGGAAGAAGCTTTAAAATATCCCGACATAGGTCTGAAAATTAACTGTGTTCCGGTAATTGAAGAACCTGAAAATCTGGTGGCAATTGCCAAACTTGCAAAAGAATATCCGATACATGTCCGGTTTATAGAAATGATGCCGATTGGCTATGGAAAAGAATTTTTATTTCGAGGAGAAAGCGAAATTTGTGAAATTTTAGAAAAAGCTTATGGCAGAATGACTCCAATTTCAAAGCGGTATGGAAACGGACCCTGTCATTACTATGAAATTTCCGGATTCTTAGGGAAAATTGGATTTATCAGTGCAATGACCCATAAATTCTGTGACCAGTGCAATCGTGTCAGAATGACGGCAGAGGGATATTTAAAAGCCTGTCTGCAATACCAGACAGGAATCAGTTTAAAAGATTTAATCCGAAATGGATGTACGGATGAAGAATTAACACAAGCAATGAAAAAAGTGATATGGGAAAAGCCGGTTGGACATCATTTTACCTCAGGGAACATTGAAGAAGACGAGATGAAACTGATGTCACAGATAGGTGGCTGAAGGCAAAATAAAAAGGCAGTGTTTGTCAGGGAGGAGTAAAAATGAGAGCAGCAATTATTACATCCAGTGATTCTGGATATGCAAAAGAAAGAGAAGATAAAAGCGGTCCGGTAATTCGTGAAATTTTGGAGGCAAATGGATATGAAGTCGTTCATGCCATTTTACTTCCGGACGAAAGAGAAATGCTTGCAAAAGAGATGACAAGAATTGCAGACGAAGCGATTGCGGAGTTAATTGTAACGACAGGTGGAACCGGATTTTCAAAAAGAGACTGTATGCCAGAGGCAACAAAAGATATTATAGAAAGGGAAGTACCGGGAATTCCGGAAGCAATGCGTGCTTACAGTATGACAATTACACCAAGAGCCATGTTAAGTCGTGCCGCAGCAGGAATTCGAAAAGGTACTTTGATTGTCAATCTTCCGGGAAGTCCAAAAGC
>JAIIAN010000130.1 GCA_022717655.1 Bacillota bacterium
AATTTTTCAGAATACATAAAAAATATAGAATGAATCCGAATTTTGTTTATACTATTTTAACATAATTTTGGAATTTATACAATATAATTTGTGTAAAACGCATATCGAAAAGTTTTTGTCGAAAAGTATTGGATTTTGCTTTGTAAGATGGTATAGTATAATTGTTAAAGAAAAAGATTTCTGGCATAAGCCGGATAAAAAGATAAAAAGAGGAAAAGATAGAGGTGCGGGCTTCAAGAGTATTTTTTACCAGACGGTGAGTGACGGGTAAAATAAGAAAGGGGAGACCGCCGAAGGGATGGATTTTCACTCAAAAATACAATCTCTGGGATAATGGATAAGATGCATTATACTGTCACGAATGTGGAGAGCTATCTCAGGGTTATTTTGAATAAAAACCATGAATGGGTTCTTTGCGAAGAAAAACCGTTCATGGTTTTTCTTTTGTTTTAATCTTCGACTTGAATGTTATAAAGTCCGGTCAATAAAGAAATCAAATGTGCTTTTAATGGAGTACATTCCAAAAGAAAGAGAGGGAAATTTATGAAAAGCGTAAGAAGAAAACTGCTTACAGGAGGGATGGTAGTTCTCATGCTGACCTTTTTCTGTGCGGTGACAGTTTTTGCCGCAGATGGAGAAGCAGCAGAGTACGTGCCGAAAATGTATGCTTCTTTTTGGGCACTGGTGCCTCCGATTGTAGCGATTGTGTTAGCATTGATTACAAAAGAAGTGTATAGTTCTTTATTTGTTGGAATTTTAGTGGGGGCGTTGTTTTATTCAAACTTTAGTTTTGAAGGAACCGTTGTCCATATGATTCAGGAAGGATTTATTTCTGTTATATCGGATTCTTATAATGTGGGAATCTTAATCTTTCTTGTCATTTTAGGTGCTGTTGTATGTCTGATGAATAAAGCAGGAGGTTCTGCTGCTTTTGGTAGATGGGCTGGTAAGAAAATTAAGAGTCGTACCGGAACACAGCTTGTAACCATTTTACTTGGTGTTCTTATTTTTATTGATGATTATTTTAACTGTCTTACCGTAGGAAGTGTTATGCGTCCGGTAACAGATAAACAAAATATTTCACGTGCAAAATTGGCGTATTTGATTGATGCGACTGCAGCTCCGGTTTGCATTATTGCTCCGATTTCATCCTGGGCAGCGGCAGTCAGTGGGTTTGTTGAGGGTGAAGATGGACTTACGATTTTTGTAAAAGCGATTCCGTATAATTTTTATGCATTGTTAACACTGGTTATGATGGTTGGAATGGTTTTATTAAAAGCTGAATTTGGACCGATGAGAACACATGAGCATAATGCAATCAATGGTGATATTTATACTACATCAGCTCGTCCTTATGCAACAGCGGAAAATGAGACTGTAACACAGAGAGGAAAAGTAATAGATTTGGTATTTCCAATCATAAGTCTTGTTGTCTGCTGTGTATTGGGTATGATTTATACAGGCGGATTTTTTTCCGGTGTAGATTTTGTAACTGCCTTTTCACAGAGTGATGCTTCTGTCGGGCTGGTAATCGGAAGTATGTTTGGTATTTTAATTACGATTATCTTTTATGTGGCACGTCGAATTCTTCCATTCCGTGAATGTATGGGATGTATTCCGGAAGGATTTAAAGCAATGGTACCGGCAATTATGATTTTATCATTTGCCTGGACTTTAAAAGCAATGACAGACAGTCTTGGCGCAGCAGAGTTTGTGGATACTGTGATGCAGGGCTGTGCCGGAAGTTTTATGAAATTTTTACCGGCAATCATCTTTTTAGTAGGAGCAGGACTTGCATTTGCAACCGGAACATCCTGGGGTACTTTTGGAATTCTGATTCCGATTGTTGTACATGTATTTGAGAGTTCAAATCCACAGCTTATGATTATTTCCATTTCTGCATGTATGGCAGGAGCAGTTTGTGGAGACCATTGCTCTCCGATTTCAGATACAACAATTATGGCATCTGCCGGAGCGCAGTGTGACCATGTGAATCATGTTTCCACCCAGCTGCCATATGCACTCACCGTTGCGGCAATCAGCTGTGTAACCTATGTGGTAGCAGGATTCACACAAAATGCATGGGTATCACTGGCATTTGGTGTCATTGTTACACTTGTGGTTCTTGAAGTAATCAGAAGAAAACATAAAGCAACTATTTAAGGTATATTGTTTTAATGAGGAGTCCCCTACTTTTGAATCAAACAAAAGTAGGGGAGAAATTTTCTTCGCAGGCTTTTCTTTTTGTTGTAAAATTCAGCTTGTTACTTAAAATAAAAAGACGTATAATGAAAAAAGGGATGAAAAAGAAAAGCATTATTTTCTAGGAAGGAAAGAAATATGTTCAGGCAGATTAATAAGGAAAATGCGTTTGATGAAATTTTAAATCAGATTATCGAGAATATCAGAGCAGGCAGATTAAAAAAAGGAGATGCGCTCCCGGCAGAACGTGCAATGGCAGAAGCAATGGGAGTTTCAAGACCGGTTATAAGAGAAGTGCTTCGGTCTTTAAGTCTTCTTGGAATTATAAAAACGGTTCATGGAGGGGCAAATTATATTTCAGAAGATTTGGAAAATTGTATGATTGGTCCGCTTTCGATTTTATTACAGTTAAATAACAGCAATGTTCAGCAGAATCAGCAGCTTCGTTCCGCACTTGAAATCCAATGTGCAAAACTGGCTGCCAGAAATTGTTCTCCAATTGATGCGGCGGAATTAAAATTGATTTTAGCAAAACTTGAGGCAGAACAAGATGAACAGATAAGAGGAGATTTGGACAGAGATTTACATATTAAAATCGGGAAAATGGCAAATAATCCAATGTTATTTAATGTAATGAGTGCAGCCTCCCAGCTGACTGAAAATATTATTACAGGAATTCGTGCTTATATTATGCAGAAACAAATGTCGGTTACAGAAATTAATGAACAGCATAAGAGACTGGTAGACGCAATTATTGCACATGATGAAGAATCAGCAGTGCGTTATATGCAGGAACATATGACAAATATAGAAAAGTATATTGAAGAACGTGCAGAAATGATACAGGAGAATCAATGAGAATATTGAAAGAAAAAAGGGGAAAACTTAAAAAAAGTTTTCTTCTTTTTTGTGAAAAAAGGTTGAAAAAAGAAAAAAAAGGTGGTATACTTCATTTAAAAATTGGCAATACCAATATGTAGTATGGAATACCGAAGGAGGAGCAACAATGGGATATGTAAAATGGAGTTATTCAGTACTGGAACATTTTTGCCATGATGTGTTTCGTGCATTTGGATTTGATGAAACACAGAGCAAAGAGATAGAGGATGTGCTTTTGACCGCTGATTTATTTGGAATCGAGAGTCATGGTATGCAGAGGATGGTACGTTATCATAAAGGAATCGAGAAAGGAACCATTCATCCGCTTGCGAAACCGGAAGTTGTATTTGAGACACCGGTTTCAGCTGTAATTGACGGGCATAATGGAATGGGGCAGCTGATTTCCATTTATGCAATGAAAAAAGCAATTGAAAAAGCAAAAACATCCGGAATCGGAATGGTTAGTGTAAGAAATTCCAATCATTTTGGAATTGCCGGTTATTATGCGAAGATGGCGAGTGATGAAGGACTTCTTGGTATGGCATGCACGAATTCAGAGGCAATTATGGTTCCGACATTTGGTAAAAAAGCAATGCTTGGTTCCAATCCGATTGCAGTGGCAATGCCGGCAGAACCGTATCCGTTTTTATTTGATTGTTCTACGACGGTTGTGACCCGTGGAAAATTGGAAATGTACAATAAGATGGGGAAATCACTTCCGGAAGGCTGGGCACTTGATAAAGACGGAAAAGAAAGCACAGATGCACCGGATGTACTCTCAAATATTGTAGCAAAACGAGGCGGCGGCATCATGCCGCTTGGTGGAAATAAAGAAGTAAATGGAAGCCACAAAGGATATGGATACGGAATGTTATGTGAATTATTTAGTTCCATTTTATCTCAGGGTGTCACTTCTGATAAATGTTGCACTTTTAAAGATAAAACAGGTATCTGCCATGGATTTATTGCAGTGAATCCGGCAATTTTTGGAAATCCGGAGGAGATTAAGAAACATTTTTCTGAATACTTAGAAGCATTAAGAGAAAGTCCAAAAGCAGATGGAGCAGAACGAATCTATACACACGGAGAAAAAGAAGTGCTGGCGAAGAAAGACCGTCTGGAAAATGGAATTCAGGTCAACGATAATACAATGGCAGAACTTGCAAATCTCTGTGAATACTTAAAATTGGATTTTAATAGTTATTTTAAAGGTTATCAGTTACAAAAAAACAGTAAATTCTTTGAAGGAAATTATTAAAAAATAATTAGAGAAAGAGAGAAAAACGAAAAATGGATTATGCAAAAGAATCATTAAGATTACACAAAGAATGGAAAGGAAAAATTCAGGTTGTAGCAAATGTTCCGGTTGAAACAAAAGATGATTTGTCATTAGCTTACACACCGGGAGTTGCCCAGCCATGTCTGGAAATTCAAAAAGATATTGAAAAATCTTATGAGCTGACAAGAAGATGGAATATGTGTCTGGTTGTTACAGATGGTTCGGCTGTATTAGGTTTAGGAGATATTGGACCGGAAGCCGGTATGCCGGTTATGGAAGGAAAATGCGTATTGTTCAAAGCATTTGGTGATGTCGATGCATTTCCTCTTTGCATTAAATCAAAAGATGTGGATGAGATTGTTAATACCATCTATATGATTTCCGGTTCATTTGGCGGAGTCAATCTGGAAGATATCTCAGCTCCAAGATGCTTTGAAATCGAAAGAAAATTGAAAGAGAAATGTGATATCCCGATTTTCCATGATGACCAGCACGGAACAGCAGTAATTACACTGGCTGGTTTAAATAATGCAATGAAGCTTATGAAAAAAGAAAAATCACAGGTGAAAATTGTAATGAATGGTGCAGGTGCAGCAGCAATTTCGATTGCAAAATTATTATTAAAAGCGGGATATAAAAATATTACTTTATGCGACCGCCATGGTGCAATCTATGAAGGCAGAGCAGATGGCATGAATCCGGTCAAAGATGAAATGAGCAAAATCACGAATCTGGAGAAAAAAGCGGGTTCTCTTGCAGAAACTTTAGTGGGTGCGGATGTATTTATCGGAGTATCGGCACCGAAGATGGTGACAAAAGAAATGGTAGAGAGCATGGCTAAAGATGCAGTCATTTTTGCCTGCGCAAATCCGGTACCGGAAATCTATCCGGATGAAGCAAAAGAAGGCGGTGCAAAGGTTGTTGCAACCGGACGAAGTGATTTCCCGAACCAGATTAATAATGTACTTGCCTTCCCTGGAATTTTCAGAGGAGCATTTGATGTAAGAGCAAAAGACATCAACGATGAAATGAAGATTGCAGCAGCAAATGCCTTGGCAGATCTGATTACAGATGAAGAATTGAGTCCGGATTATATTATTCCAAAAGCATTTGATAAACGAGTTGGTCCGGCAGTGGCAAAAGCAGTAGCAGAAGCAGCCAGAAAAACAGGAGTAGCAAGATTATAATAAAAAATAAGAATGATTTTATATATCGTCAGTCATAATTGTGGCTGGCGATATTTTTTTGTAAGAAACTGCGTCTACATAAGATGGAAAATAGTCAAAATAACGAAGATTATCCTAAAAATTTTAATGAAGACCAAAAAATATTCTATAGTTTATTTGCGATAAAAACGATATACTGTCAACATAAACAAAGCACTTGAGCAAAAATGAAAAGGAGAAAAAAATTATGAAAAGAAAATTAGCGTTATTGGCAATGGCAAGCGTACTTGCTCTTTCAACTGTAGCATGTGGTTCAGGAGATTCCGGAGACAGTGCAAAGAAAGAGGATGCAAAAACAGAATCCGGATCTGAGGCAAGCTCAGATGTAGCAAACAAAGATAAACCTTTAGTATGGTTCAACCGTCAGCCATCTAACAGTTCTACCGGTGAACTTGATACAGCGGCATTAAACTTCAACAAAGATACTTATTATGTAGGATTTGATGCAAATCAGGGTGCAGAACTCCAGGGAACAATGGTAAAAGAATATATTGAGAAAAATATTGACAAAATCGACCGTAACGGAGATGGAGTAATCGGTTATGTTCTGGCAGTCGGAGATATCGGACATAATGACTCAATCGCACGTACAAGAGGTGTGCGTAAAGCGCTTGGAACAGCAGTGGAAAAAGATGGTGAAGTAGATAGTGCTCCGGTTGGAACAAATACCGATGGTACCGCAACAGCAGTACAGGATGGAAAAATTGAAGTAAACGGAAAAGAGTATGTTGTACGTGAGTTAGCTTCTCAGGAAATGAAAAACTCCGCAGGTGCAACTTGGGATGCTGCAACAGCAGGTAATGCAATCGGTACATGGTCTTCTTCTTTTGGTAAAGACATCGATGTTGTTGTTTCAAACAACGATGGTATGGGAATGTCTATGTTTAATGCATGGTCAAAAGATAACAAAGTTCCTACATTCGGATATGATGCAAACAGCGATGCAGTTGCTGCAATCGGAGAAGGATACGGCGGAACAATCAGCCAGCATGCAGACGTACAGGCTTATTTAACACTTCGTGTACTGCGTAATGCATTAGACGGTGTTGATATTGATACAGGTATCGGAACCGCAGACGATGCAGGAAACGTATTAAGTGATGATGTATATACATACAAAGAAGATGAACGTTCTTACTATGCATTAAACGTAGCAGTTACAGAAGACAACTACACAGACTTTACAGACTCTACAGTTGTTTGGGAACCGGTATCAAACCAGTTAGACGAATCTGCACATCCATCTAAAAAAGTATGGTTAAACATTTATAACTCTGGTGATAACTTCTTAGGTTCTACTTATCAGCCACTGCTTCAGAAATATGACGATCTCTTAAATCTGGATATCGAATATATTGCCGGTGATGGACAGACTGAATCTAATATCACAAACCGTTTAGGAAACCCAAGTCAGTATGATGCATTTGCAATCAACATGGTAAAAACAGATAACGCAGCTTCCTATACTGCTATTTTAAATCAGTAATTTGTAAAAAAGGGAATGAAAACAAGTAAGTTTTAGGGGGGAGCAATTCCCCCTAAAATTTCGCTAACGAATGTTTACAGGAGTGAGAATATGACAGATAAGAAAGAAGAAAACGTCTTATCGATTCGTGGAATGAGTAAATCCTTTGGTCGAAATCGAGTTCTGGATCACATCAATCTGGATGTAAAACGAGGAACCGTAATGGGGCTTATGGGAGAAAACGGTGCCGGTAAGTCAACAATGATGAAATGTCTTTTTGGTACGTATCAAAAAGATGAGGGAAGTATTTTTCTTGATGGAAAAGAAGTAAGTTTTTCCGGACCGAAAGATGCCCTTGAGAATGGAATTGCGATGGTTCATCAGGAATTGAACCAGTGTTTGGAACGAAATGTGGTAGATAATTTATTCCTTGGCCGTTATCCGGTCAATTCAATGGGAATGATTGATGAAAGCCGAATGAAAAGAGAAGCATCTGAACTTTTCAGAAAGCTGGGCATGACTGTTAACTTAGATCAGCCGATGAAAAATATGTCGGTATCTGAGCGACAGATGTGTGAAATTGCAAAAGCAATTTCTTATAATGCGAAAGTAATCGTACTGGATGAGCCAACTTCATCCTTGATGGTACAAGAAGTTAATAAATTATTTGAAATGATGCGAATGTTAAAATCACAGGGGATTTCTTTGATTTACATTTCGCATAAAATGGATGAGATTTTTGAAATCTGTGATGAAATCTCAGTACTTCGAGATGGAAACCTGGTTATGACAAAGAGCTCAAAAGAGACAAACATGAATGAGCTGATTGCTTCGATGGTAGGACGTGTACTTGAAAACCGTTTTCCACCGGTAGACAATGTTCCAAAAGATGTTGTGTTATCGATTCAGCACTTGTCAACCAAATTCGAGCCGCATCTCGATGATGTTACATTTGATGTAAGAGAAGGAGAAATCTTTGGGTTGTACGGACTTGTGGGGGCAGGACGTACGGAACTTTTAGAAACAATTTTTGGTGTAAGGACAAGAGCAGCAGGGCGTGTCTATTTAAACCATCAGTTGATGAATTTCAATAGTGCAAAAGAAGCAATGGAGCATGGTTTCGCTATGATTACGGAAGAACGTAAAGCAAATGGTCTGTTTTTAAAAGGAGACCTTACATTTAATACAACCATTGCCAATTTAAATGCATATAAAAACGGAGTTGCACTTTCTGATTCAAAAATGGTCAGAGCAACATCAAAAGAAATCAAGACTATGCATACCAAGTGTATGGGACCGGATGATATGATTTCAAGTCTTTCCGGTGG
>JAIIAN010000131.1 GCA_022717655.1 Bacillota bacterium
ATATCATAGATATTTACTTTATTTTTTTCAATCAGGTGCAGTAACAGGTCAAGAGGACCTTCAAACACCGGAAGTTTTACGGGAATTCCCATTTTTTCTCACCTTTCTTGTCTGTCTCAACGATTTCAATCTCTTCCTGTACTCTTTGTACTATTGAAATCTTAAAATCACTTTCCTGCAAAGCGACCCTCACAATTTTACATGATTTTTCTTAAAAAGTCTACTTTCTCTTTGGCACACAGGAAATCACTACCAGTTCTCTTGGATTGGCAATTCGGATGGGAAGGGTGTGTTCCCCAAGCCCAGAGCCTATAATTAGTTTTTGTTCTCCTTTTTCAAATAATCCATAGCAGTATTTTGGAAACAGTACAAAATCCGGACTTAATGCCCCTTTTCCTCCAAACGGCAGTCTTAAAATTCCACCATGATAATGTCCGGACAAGGTCAAATCTGCTCCCCAGTTAAAATATTCTTCTGCATATCTTGGTGTATGTGCCAGTAAAACACGAAACTGTTTTTCATCCGATTTGCCAAGCAGAGTATTTAGTTCTTCTACACTTGGACCAGTTGCTGCTTTTTTCGAGCCTTTTTTATAATATTCATAAGGCAGTTCTAATCCATAAACCTCAATGTGCTCTCCCTTAAGAAAAAGAACCGCCTGTTCATTTTCCAGATAATGAACCCCCAGCTTTTTTATCTGTGTCTTATAATCTGAAAACGAAGCTTCATAATTCTTTGGATATCGTTTCATCCGCTGTTCATGATTTCCAGGTGCATAAAATACCAGTGCAGTCTTTATCAGTTCTTTTAAAATTTCTAATGCCGGCAAAAGCGGTGCTTCCTGTTTTCCAAGCACCAAATCTCCGGCAATTAAAATGGCATCCGGATTTATTTTTTGAATTGCATCAAATACTGGTTCGTTTCTTTCTCCAAATACAACATTATGCCAGTCACTAATCATTACAAATTTCAGTTCCTGACTTATTTTTTCTGAAATTATCTCATAGTTTGTAAGCTTAAATTTTTTCAATTTTAATCTTCCATTCTTTTATTTTTCGTTTATTGTATCGTATTTTAACCTAAAAAAAAAGCATTAACCACTGATACGGTCAATGCTTTTTTTCTTAATTTTTATTTTTAAAAATACGTTCCTGCTGTTTCATTACAATCACATACATAACTAGAAGCAATATAGAAGCAAAAATCCATGCGACCGGACTTGCAAGACAGATTCCAAGATAACTTCTCTGTTTTCCTGCAATTACTGCCACAAGACCTCTTCCTGCCAGTTCTGCCACGCCTGCCATCATAGGTAAAAATCCATAGCCGATTCCCTGGATTCCATTTCGATAGACATTTACAATCGTAAGCGGGAACAGGAATGTAGAGACACATTTTAAATAAATATCTACCTGACCCATGATTGCAGTTGCATCTCCTGATACAAACAAAATCGTACAGTACTTACCGACAAATGCCAGAAGCAGACCTATGATAATGGAATAAATCCAGCCTCCAATCGTTGCCGAGCGAAAGCCTTGACGGATTCTTTTTACTTTACCAGCTCCAATATTTTGTGCACAGTAGGTTGCCATGGTTGTTCCAAGTGCGACATACGCCTGTGTCAAAACCTGTTCAATTTTACTTGCCGCCGTAAATGCCGCAACTGCACCTGAACCTAACACATTTAAAGAGGACTGTACCATCATGCTTCCGATTGCAGTGATGGAATACTGAAGTGCCATCGGGATTCCGATTCCAATCTGGACTTTTGCAATATGCCCATTTAACTGAAAATCCGATTTTTCTAATTTTAATTCCGGTATCTTTTTTATAATATAAATCAGACAAAGAACGCCTGACACACCCTGTGAGATGACCGTTGCATAAGCTGCACCTGCTGCTCCCATGCGAAATACAATAATTAATAACAAATCTAAGACTACATTTAACAGCGCAGATAAAATCAGAAAGTATAGTGGAATCTGACTGTTTCCAATTGCACGCAGAATACTTGCCAAAAGATTGTATAATACAGTCGCAAAAATGCCCGCACAGATGACCATAATATAGTGATAAGCATCTGCAAAAATATCCGATGGCGTATTCATAAATTTTAATAACGGCTTCATTCCAAGCATGCTGATTGTCGTCATAATCACGGTCATAATTACCGACAGCGTTGCCGCACTTCCAACCGTTTTTCTCATTCCTCTCATATCTCCTGCACCAAAACGCTGTGCAGTTAAAACGGTAAACCCTGCTGTAAGCCCAAGCATAAAACCAATAATCAAAAACATAATCGTTCCGACACTTCCGACCGCCGCAAGAGCTGTTGTTCCTACAAATTTACCTACAATAATCGTATCGACCATACTGTAAAACTGCTGAAATACATTTCCGACAAAAATCGGAACCGTAAACATTAAGATGGTCTTCGCCGGACTTCCGGCTGTCATATCCTGTTGCATTTTTTCTTCCCCTTTTTCTCCATTTCGTTTTTACCACGAGCCATTATAATCCAATGGTTTTTAAACTTCAATCCCTATTTTAGAAAAATTTCTCAAGCACCATTTTTAAGTAATCGACGTAGCGTGCTTTTTCGATATTTTGACTAAAAACCAGGTCCACACTGCCTATTTTTTCATCTTCCAGATAGTATTGGATTTCTCCGGCTTTCATTCCCTTTGTCACAGGTGCTTCAACACGTTCTTTTAATTGTATTTTTTTCTCTATCTTAGAAAGAGATTTCCCTTCGGTATCAAGATAAGAAAATGTTTCTTTATTTTTACAATCTGCCTCTTTTTGTACAGAGTTTTTAATTGGAACTTTCTCTTTCACAACTGTCTTATCTTCATACAGACTGCAGGTGGCAAATCCAAGGTTTAACAGTGTTGCACCATCCCGAAACCTTGCTTTATAATCCGGAGCTGTCATAATGACACTGATTAACGTTAATCCATTTCTTTTTGCCACTGCTGAGACACAGTATTTCGCTTTACTCGTACTTCCGGTTTTTAATCCGACACAGCCATCATAGCCCCGAATCAGTTTATTGGTATTCGTCAGTCCAAACTCACTGTCCCCACGGTTAGTGTGATGCGTAATCGTCTCCATCCAGACGGAAGAATACTCCAAAATTTTTGGATATTTTGTAATCAGTTCCCTTGACATCAGCGCCACATCATAAGCCGTCGTATAATGATTGTCAGAATCCGTCAATCCACAACAATCCTCAAAATTCGTATGTTCCATTCCAAGGGATTTTGCCCGTGTATTCATCCGTTTTACAAATTCTGCTTCACTTCCACAGATATGTTCTGCCATTGCCACACTTGCATCGTTTCCTGATGCAATGACAATACATTTTATCATGGTTTCTACGCTTTGCTTTTCTCCCTCTTCCAAATAGACCTGTGAGCCTCCCATGGATTTTGCATAAGCACTGGTTGTCACCTCATCTTCAAAATGAAGATTCTGATTTGCTATCTCGTCAAAAATTAAAAGCAGAGTCATAATCTTTGTGATGCTGGCTGGTGATACCTGTACATCTTTTTCTTTTTCATAAATAATTTTTCCGGTAGAGGCTTCCATTAAAACGGCATGCGGAGACGAAATTACGGTTTCATCTGCAAATACTGCCTGTGGAACGGCACAAAAAAGACAGATTACGATTATGTATGAGAGAATTTTCTTTATCATCTGCTCTCCCCAAAGAGCACTCTTGTTTTATGGTATGAAAAAAGAAAGTGATTTATGATAAACCACTTTCTTAAAAAATCCAATCGTCAAACGGAGAGTTGCAATCCGCTTTGTTCCTTGATTCGATTAATTTTTTTAAAACCATTCTTTAATCTGCGCCAAAAATGCTTCCATTCCCTCCGGAAGGTCGTCTTTTTTTGCCTGATAAAAGCTGTAAGAAAAATCAATGACATACAGCATAATGCTGAATGTACTTGCCATACATCCAATTTCAAATGAATAACTGTCTACAAACCGCTCTACCGCATTTTGAAGAAATAAAAATAATCCTACTGTATAAAAGCCCCACGCAATGGTACTTTCAAGGCAGAGTATCCCTTTATAGTTAAACGGTTTTTCATTGTAATCCCACCAGACTTCTCCGAATATCATTAACATGACCTGAGCCGTCAAAAATTCAAGTAAAGTCGGCACGATACAGCCCATAATATAAAGCAGAACCAGATTTCCCGTAAACGGACGCAACAGAAAATAAACTGTCAGTGCCCCAAATCCATAGATCGGGCAAATCGGTCCATGTGTAAAACCACGATTAGTCAGTTTCCGATTACAGATTGACATATAAACAGACTCTACAATCCATCCCAAAATCCCATAGACCAGAAACCATTGAATAATATGGTAAAAATCCGTACCCAAAACGGCACGGGTAAAAAAGTTCATCAGCATACTTTTCCCCCTGTATTTTTCTTTGCGTATTTCCACCCTTTGTGCACGCTCAAACTTGAAGTCTTTATTTGAGTACATGCTCTATAAAAGCGGTGCAATCAGCCTCATGATGCTCTGTATTCCTCTTACAAAAATATTTCTCTTTTTGCAGAACTCCAGACTGACTTCCTTACATTTTGGAAGCGTTGCTTCCATGTCTTCTTTTACTTCTCTTACTGCCTGGCTTTGATACATCCATACCCCACATTCAAAATGCAAATACAGACTGCGGTAATCCAGATTAATTGTTCCAACTGTTGCAAGCTCATCATCACAGACAAACGTCTTAGAATGAACAAATCCAGGCGTATATTCATAAATGTGCACTCCGGCTTCTATTAACTGTTTATAATAAGACTGAGTCAAAAGAAACACCATCTTTTTATCTGGAATCCCAGGTGTGATAATCCTCACATCCACACCTTTTTTCGCTGCGAGACATAATGCCATCATCATTTCATTATCAATAATCAGATACGGTGTACAGATAAACACATACTTCTTTGCCTGACTTATGATATTTAAATAGACATTTTCTCCAACTGTTTCATTATCCATCGGAGAATCCCCATAAGGCTGTACAAAGCCATCCGATTCAAATTCTTCTGTATGAAACACATAAGGACTATAAGCCGGTATGTGCGTACGCACTCCTGTAATAACGGTCCACATCTGCAAAAACATGACGGTCAGATTCCAGACACCCTCTCCATATAAGCGGATTCCTGTATCTTTCCAGTGTCCAAACCGAACCTCTTCGTTAATATATTCATCTGCCAGATTAATTCCGCCTGTATAGCCGGTATGCCCGTCAATCACCAAAATTTTTCTGTGGTCACGGTTATTTAATACAATATTTAAAATTGGACGAATCGGATTAAATGCCGCACATTTGATTCCCTTTGCCTGGAGTTTTTTATAATATCGGTGCGGTAAGGTCGTAACACAGCCCATATCATCATAAATCAGCCGGACATCCACACCCTCTTTTACCTTTTGTTCTAAAATCTTCAGAATGGAATTCCACATTTTTCCCTCATGGATAATAAAATATTCCAGAAAAATAAAATGTTTTGCTTTTTTTAAATCCTCAAGCATATCTTCAAACATGTTTTCGCCAACCGGATAATATTTCGTAGAAGTATGACTGTGCAGAGGAAATTTTGCATAATCTCTGATATAAGCGGATTGATTGGAAATCCCCTCATCCAAAGCCTGTATTTGCTCTCTTACCTTATCATTTTCCCTGAAATAATTTTCAATTTCCTGTACCACCGCTTCTGACTCTTCTGTCATCTTTTTGGCAACCCTTGACTCTCCAAACAACAAATATACGACAATTCCAAAGACCGGCAGTACTAAAATCAAGATGGTCCAAGCCAGCTTGTACGACGGATTAATTTCTTTATTTACAATCCATAATACCAGTAATATACTCAAAATATCCGCTGTCATTGTCACCGGTGCAGAAAGACTGCTCATTCCCCATGCAATCAGCAACAGCCATATCACCTGTAGTAACACTGCAAACACAAATACAAAAAAACGGCTGGAAATGAAATCAATCAGTTTTTTCATACTTTTTTTGCTTCCTTAATCGCTGTAGTAAAAAAGCCTCTGGGAATTACCAGAGGCTTTTACTGCACATTAATTATATTTACGTTTTCTAGCTGCTTCAGATTTTTTCTTACGACGAACGCTTGGTTTTTCGTAATGCTCTCTTTTACGGATTTCCTGCTGAATGCCTGCTTTCGCACAGCTACGCTTGAAACGACGTAAAGCGCTATCTAAAGTCTCGTTCTCTTTTACGATTACATTTGACATAGTCTCACACCTAACCTCCCTCCAGTTGTAGATTGTGCATAATACAACTGTCTGGGTATTTTTATTGCACAAAAACATTATATCAGATTTTTCTCATACGTCAACTATTTTATGAAAATTTCTTAAAATTTTTCTTACTTAATCTGGTCTTCTAAGATTTTAGCTGCTTTTTCAAGTGCTTCCGGTACTTTTTCCGGATTCTTTCCGCCGGCCTGAGCCATATTTGGACGACCACCGCCGCCACCGCCAACAACAGCTGCCATTCCTTTTACAAGATTACCGGCATGTGCCCCTGCTTTTAACGCAGAGTCTGTTGCCATAGCAAGCAGGTTGACTTTTCCTCCATTTACACTTGCAAGCACAACAACACCTTCGCCGATTTTTTCTTTCATCTGGTCGCCTAAGTCACGCAGACCGTTCATATCAACGTCTTCTACTGCTACAGCAAGGAATTTAACTCCCTTGATTTCTTTTACCTGTTCCATAACATCGCCAACAGCATCCTGTGCCATTTTTGCTTTTAAGGATTCATTTTCACTGTGCAGTGCTTTCATTTCTGCCTGCAGATGAGAAATTTTTTCAAGTACTTCAGCCGGTGTGGTTTTTAAAGCACCTGCTACTTCATTTAATTTCTTTTCTACTTCTTTATAGTAATGGAATACACCATCACCTGTCAGTGCTTCAATACGTCGTACACCTGCTGCAACACCAGCTTCTGATACAATCTTAAAGGTTGTAATCACACCAGTATTTGGTACATGAGTACCACCACAGAGTTCTCTTGAGAAATCTCCCATGGATACCACACGCACACTGTCTCCATATTTTTCGCCAAACAAGGCCATTGCTCCGGATTTTTTTGCATCATCAATGCTCATAATCTGAGTTTCTACCGGCAGATTCTCTGCAATTTCTTCATTTACGATTGCTTCTACACGTTCCATTTCTTCCGCAGTCATTGCCTGGAAATGTGCAAAGTCAAAACGAAGTCTGTCTGGTGTTACCAAAGAACCCTTCTGCTCTACATGTGCACCAAGTACAGTCTTTAAGGCTTTCTGAAGCAGATGAGTTGCACTGTGGTTTTTACAGGTATTAGCACGTTCTTTTGCATTGACACTTAAGGTAACGACATCGCCTGTCTTAATCATGCCTTTTGTCAATTTTCCAACATGACCCACTTTGCCGCCACGCAGTTTAATCGTATCTTCTACCACAAATTCTGCGCCATTACAGGTAATCACACCAGTATCGCCTTCCTGACCACCCATAGTTGCATAAAATGGTGTCTCTTCTACAAAAATCGTACCTTTCTGGTCTTCTGTCAAAGCATCTACGAGTTCCTCTTCCGTCGTAAGTACAGTTACTTTTGATTCATGTACCAGACGGTCATAACCTACAAATTCAGTTGTAACTTCTGCATCAATCTGGTCATAAACCGTTGCATCTGCTCCCATGTAGTTTGTCACTTCACGTGCTGTACGTGCTTTGTTTCTCTGTTCTTCCATTGCAGCTTTAAATCCGTCCTCATCAATGGTATATCCCTTTTCTTCCAGGATTTCTTTTGTCAAATCCAGAGGGAACCCATAAGTATCGTACAGTTTAAATGCATTTTCACCGGAAAGTTCCGTCTCGTTCTTTTCTTTCATTTCCGTTTCTAACTCTTCTAAGATACGAAGACCCTGGTCAATCGTTTTATTAAACTGTTCTTCTTCTTTGGTTAATACCTGGAAAATAAAGTCTTTCTTCTCCTCAAGTTCCGGATATCCATCTTTTGAACCTTCAATTACTGTATTACTTAAGGTTGCAAGGAATTTTCCTTCGATTCCAAGCAGACGTCCATGACGGGCTGCACGACGAATCAGACGACGAAGCACATAGCCTCTTCCTTCATTCGTCGGCATAATACCATCTGAAATCATAAAAGTAGCGGAACGGATATGGTCTGTAATCAGACGGATAGAAACATCTTTTGCATCATCTTTCTGATATTCTACGTGTGCCAGCTCACAGACTTTATTTCTTAAAGCACAAAGGGTATCTACGTCAAAGATAGAATCAACATCCTGAACAAC
>JAIIAN010000536.1 GCA_022717655.1 Bacillota bacterium
TGCCGGGGAATACGGGGATGAATACGCGCGGTTTAGCGATATTCACCGGAGCGGTTAAAGTCAGCTCGCTCTTGTACAGCGGCATTGCGATATCAGCAGGCTCCTCAGCCTTCGGAGTGCCGTCCGGGAAAATGCCCAGCAGCGGCTCGCGGTATGCGGCAAAGGCTTTCGCAGCGTCAATCTTGGTGTCGTTGATGGTGATGCCTGCTTCGGCAGTGGTGTGGCCGAGCAGCATGTAATCAAGGCCTTCGAACAGCTCTTCCGGTTCTACGCCGGCTGCTAGCTCGAGGACCATGCCACCGGGCTGCAGAGTGAAGAGGCTGTCGGTATCGTGGAACGGTTTGATGAATTCAAAGCCAAGCTCGTTGCCCAAGCTCATGGTGGTAACAAGTGCAGCTACGCCACCCTCTTTAACAGCGGCAGCAGCAGCAATCTTGCCTGCTTCCATAGCCTTGTGTACAGCGGTCAGGTTTTCCTTCAGGGCTGCAAAGTCCAGAACTTCTGCATTGTTACGCGGGCAGGACAGGAAGATTACCTTGTCGCCTGCTGCCTTGAAGTCAGCAGATACAGCCTTGTTGCCGTCGATTACGCCTACTGCGAAGGAAACAAGTGTCGGCGGAACGGTTTTGTCCATGAAGGTACCGCTCATGCTGTCCTTACCGCCGATTGCCGGCAGGTCCAGAGCATCAAGTGCGGTGAAGGCGCCCAGCAGTGCGCTGAACGGCTGGCCCCAGCTGTTGGCATCATGCAGCTTCGGGAAGTATTCCTGCAGAGTCAGGCGCAGCTTAGCGGGATTAGCACCCAATGCTACGGCACGAACTACAGATTCGGTTACAGCGTACATTGCGCCGTGGAACGGGCTCCAGCAGGCAACGTTCGGGTTGTAGCCGCAGGCCATTACGCTGGCTGCGGTGGTGTTGCCGTGCAACACAGGGATACGGCCTACCATGCCCTCGCTCGGGGTGAGCTGGGTTTTGCCGCCGAACGGCATCATTACGGTACCGCGGCCGATGGTGCTGTCAAAACGCTCGGACAGGCCTTTTTCGCTGCAGACATTCAGACGGCCGAGGTTAGCCAGCCATGCAGCCTCCAGGTCAGCAGCGGAGGTTACTTCGGCAGGAACCTGCTCGAATACGTTGTCCTCTTTTTCTTCGCTTACTACGATGTTGGTGTGTTGTGCAACACCGTTGGTATCGAGGAAAGGGCGGGACAGGTCAACAATTTTATCGCCACGCCAGAACATAACCAGACGCGGTTCTTCGGTAACGTCGGCAACAACAGTTGCTTCCAGGTTTTCTTCGTCAGCATATTTGATGAAGGCATCGCGGTCAGCGGCAG
>JAIIAN010000537.1 GCA_022717655.1 Bacillota bacterium
CGGTGCGGCCGTGGATGTCATAGCGCCAGCGAATGCCGTTCAGCTGCGTCAGGCGGTTGTGAGTGACCTTCTCAGCAAAGCCTTCGAGCGGGTTACCGGTAGTATTCCAGCGGTGCAACCAAGAGCACTGAGAATTACCGGTAACTATATCCCGGCGATGCAGGCGGCCAAGACGGTCATATTCGCTGCGGGTAGACAGCCCCCCTGCGTGCGCCTAGAGCAAGGGCTTATACGTGCTCAAGCTATAATGTATAAGGACTCCACGCCGACAAGGATAAGCAAGGCACGAAAGTAGCGGACAAGATGGTTGTGGAAGGGGAAAATTACTTCTTACAGATTTCTATGAGATAATTTTTTATTTAACTTTTAATCGCTTTGAACAAAAAACGCCCCCCATGCGTGTTTTTAGTTCTCTATTATAATTGGCTAAAGTTAACTTTTACAAAGAACCTCATTGAGCGACTTATTTTGGTTTGTAGTAAAAAACCATCCTTATTACTGATCGACAGGTAATTATTAAAAATGAGGCCAATATTTTAGCTTTTCTTTTTTTCAATGGCTATTAAAACCTCATAAGCATCCTTTTCACTCATTTGAACTTTTTTGGCCTCATCAATGCTCAATTCTTCTTCCTCTTCTTTCATAACTATCCCCCCTGAATAAAACCTAATAAAAAAACGCCCTTCTCTTTCGATAAGGATTACTCCATAATTATTAAATATTATTTTATCCATTGCGCCTCCTTTTTTTTAATTCTTCAACGGTGTGATCTTTAATTGATTTAGCGGAGTAGGATCTATGGCCGCCTCTGGGATATCACCTGAAGTATATCCTCCCGGCAACCAAAATTCATTTGCTCCTCGTTCATTTCCTGTTGGCATTCTTAAACCTGTCGGATTATTAATATCAACTCTTAAAGGAGCGTCTCCGAGATCACCTGCATTTAACCCTAACAATCTATCAAGCTTTGGAATATTCCCACCCGAACGTCTAATTAAGTCATCAGCAACGGTCCTTGGCATAACAAAGTGGCCTCCTGGAGGACCTAAATGACTAAATTCAGGATTAATACCCCAAACGAACTTAGTAACCCCTCCCTTGAATAGTTCTAAATGCCTACTAATTTTTCCTGCATCGAGGTATGTCGCCGGATTAGGGAAATCTGGCTTTGAAATTCCATGAGTAGCTCGGTAGGCCCGTGCAGCATGACCTCTTGTAGCAAAAGCACCTCGAGTTTTGCTCTGGAAAGCATTCCAGCTATTTCCGCACGATAACCCCCACGGATCCACCCACCCCAGCGCATTCGGCGCATACTGGTAAAGGTTTATCCCCCCCGCC
>JAIIAN010000538.1 GCA_022717655.1 Bacillota bacterium
CTGATAAAAATCAGCCCCAGCCTTTGTCAATACAAAAATCAATTCACCAGTCTCGTTGCTTCTGAGCTCCATGTTTGTACCGGAAGAAACAACTGCCTGAAAAAGATTTGATAGTGATTGAATATCAATCCTGTTTTCATTAATGAAATCAATTACATTAGCTCTTGCTTCTATCGAAGCGCTTAAAGATTTTAACAACTCTTCAAACAAAGAAAGCTTCTCTGCTTGAAATGAAATTATGAACGACCCTGGGCGAGCATCAACTGGACGTAATTTGTCTTTAAGGCCACCTAAATCCAAAAGACTGTTGTATAGTTCGCTAAATCTGTCGCATACGCTTGAAACATTGCCTAAAACAAGATTACCTTCACTTTTCTTAGAGCTTTTTTCCAAATGTATTTCATGCGTGGAGTATTTTATTGGTGCGCCAATTCGTCCATTACCAAGAACGGGTACAACTGAGCTAATGAACAATCCACTAACCGGTAACTTATAATTATTTAAGTCTTCCGCATACAAAACATCCCAAGCAGGAGTCTCATCTCTATTGTAAGGAGCCTGAACCTTGTAAAAAAAACTTTGTTCAAGCGCAGTAAGAGCCGAGTGAATATCTATTCTCTTTCTTTCAATTAACTCAAGTTTAGTTTGTGATACCGGTATGATAAACCAACTATCTGAATTTTCATCTTCAGAGATCCAATACACTACGTATAAAGAACCAACTTCATTTTCTACTGAAAAGAAACGAGGCTCTTCAAAGAATTCATACACTCTTTTATAAAGCAGTGTTCCCAACATAGTTTTAGGGAGGAAGATATTACTCATTCTCCTTCTCCCACACACTCGAAGTGTTCATGTATATGGCTATTAGTTCTAAGCCAAATTGTGTAATGAGCAGGATCAGCAAACGTTTTTTTCATAACACCCATTAATGGTGTTACCTGACCTTTAGCAACCAAACGGTTGCCCAATGCTTCAGGGAATTTGGCTTTTGCATCATTGGCACCTCTCATTTCAGAAAAGAAAGAGGTTCCAAAAACACATATTAAAGCCTCACCTTTACATTTTTTGTGGCGATTCGGGTACTCTTCATGCGTAGAGAGAAAGCATTGTGCTGTAGGGGGGCTTACTCGAACTAACCGAAAAAATTCCCCCTCAGCATCCTCGGCTGTCTTCGGAGGTACGCCTTTAGGAAAAAATTCAGGCCATGCATCCTGAAAAACTTCTGCTGCGGCTTCTGACATAAAAACCATCCCGTGTAGTCAAAAAAATCTGCCAACACGTTATTGATTGATAGTTAGAAACTTACATTTTTTGCTGGCATCATCAGCAATAT
>JAIIAN010000539.1 GCA_022717655.1 Bacillota bacterium
TCTCCTATACTTTTCTCAAATTGCATAAAAGAATTTAAAATTCCGACAAAATCTCCCCGCCACTCTACTTCCGGTTTAACATCAAAATTTCCTTCTGCAAACAATTTCATTGCACGGTCAATATCGTCTACATAGCTTCCCAGAATACGGATTGATTTACGCATACTGTGTGCCAGTCTTCCAATCTCGTCTTCTGAGCGATAATCCAGCGTACTGTGTAAATTTCCTTCTGTCAGTTCCTTTGCGACATCCTCAACTGCCTGTAAAGGTTCAAGAATTGTATCAAGGACTTTTTTACCCGTTTTCTTTGTCAGTGTCCATGCAAAAAATAAACACACTATAATACATACAATTCCTGCTATAGCAGAAATAAATGTAGTTGTGGCAGCCCTGCTGCTCTCCTGGTCTGTTATATCATCTAATTTTATTGCGATTTCCACCGCTTTATTTAATGCTGGTGTGCAATCATTCATGATTTGATCAACTGCTTCTTCCTTATCACCACTTTTAATTTCTTCTATAATGGAATAACCAATGTTTCCCCAATCCGAAAGGGCTGATGAATATTCCTCATAATCTGAGTCAGGAATAATTCTGGTTCCCTTTAAATTTTTCAGTTCAGAATCAACTTCTTTCAGCAGCTTTTCTACTGTTTTCTCATAACTGTCGTATGAAGAAGTATCATCATTTAATGCCATTTCCCTGATATTTCTTGCTGCCGCATTCACATTAATTCTGCAAATTTTTACCGCCTGGTCTGCTACAGTAACATTTTCTATATAATGTACCGTGTTAGCAAATAAAACACCTATGGTCACTATAGAAAGCAATCCTGAAATTAACATCATAATAATGACTTTTCTGTAGCCATAGTTTATCCTTTCCTGCAGATGCATGTTTTCTAATTTCTTTTTCATTTTATCTTTTTGTGACAACATAGATTCTTATTTCCTTTCTCTTTATTATATTTCTCTTTTTTTCCAGACCTTGTTATATCAGAATTTTTTCAAAAGTCAATGATTTTTCAGTTCTAATTTTCAGATTCTATTTTTCTTATAAAATTTAACACTTCCTACTTTGGTTTTTCGTCATTTTTTTTACAGTATTGTTCTAAAAAAACGGCCGCACTATCTTCTATAGCAGCAAAAGCCATCTTATCGTCTGGCCATGATTTTCTGAGTGCCACATAAGAAATCAGAAAATTTGCAAGCCAGCCAGCCGGTACAGCAAGCCAGACAAATGCAATGCCAAAGTGCGGTGCAAATATCAAAGCAACTGACAGACGAATTGCAAGGTTTACCATATTTGCAATGAGAAATGGACGCATGATTCC
>JAIIAN010000540.1 GCA_022717655.1 Bacillota bacterium
TTTTCTCGTAGCGTATGAGAACCGTTTCAAGGTGTGTTCCGGTGTTTGCGCCGGGATACAGGTCTGGTGTGATTGAGGTTATTTTCACATTCTCCAGGAGGATATTAAAATATTCCTGTTCTAAACCCGCCTCATTAATCTGATACATCTTAATGGTGGCTGACTGGAGCGTTCTTCCCGTACTCAGTGCGCGAAAAAGAAGTGGGGTTACACGATCAAATTCTTTCTGGAACATGATGGGCATGTGTATACGCGTGCCCGTTAATTTCCCGGTATTCCCGTCGACTGGAATGTTGACATTATGAGTAAACGATTTGAGTTCAATTGCACCTTCACGCCCTGACACAAGGCAAGGACCAACCATAGGAGAACCATTTTCATCGGTCAGAAACAAATAAGCTGGGTTTGACATAAACAATCCTTTTTATACTATTTAATCGTACTTATCAAATCGGCCAAAAATTATTGGATGAAGAATAATAAATACAATGATAGAAATGAATGTGAGTAATACCCAGTGGTCAGGCACCAACCACAGGAACAAAGAGGCGCACGCAAAAATATAAAAGGGGAATAAAACATCCGAGAATAGAATTGACAGCAAGCTCTTAAACATGCTCCTTACCCTTTAAGTCGTTATAAATTGCATCGAAATCCTTATAGAATCTCATCTGCACCTTCTTAATGAGTTCAGACAGGAAAGGCTCAAAAAAGTAGTAAAGCATCTCCAGTTGCGCGGCATAGAGGGTGGCGTAATATTTAGGGTCCAATGTTTTCAGGCGACGAGCAGCAAGAGCGCACTTCTGTTCCGTTCCAAGCAGTTGAAGCGCCATGACAACGTTAGGTACGCGGCGTGCAAGCCGTTCGACGACGATTTCAGAGAGTATGCCAGATTCGGAAAGGAATTTGGCCAGCCCCCATGCTATCGCCAAACGCGCGGCCTTGCTTGTCGGTATGTTGTTAACAAGCCCCGTTACTTTTGAATCCATCTTACGAACGCGATTTTGTTCATTTCCATTTTCAGAATCGGTAATAACACTTTCAAAATAAAGGAATAGCATGTGTGCTATTACATCGCGATAACGATAAAGCGAGAGAATTGAGAGGTACATTCTCTTTTCTTCTGTGAGAAGCTCATCACACACATCGTGATAGCTGGGGATTAAGCATGAAGAGTACCAACTTACTCTCTCCATTCCTGAGTAAATATCAGAACCGATCCCCTTTAATGCTTTCCATGTCCCTGCAACGCCTTGCTGTCCATAAAGAGCTAACTGCCTGTCACTCTGGAACTTCATCTTTAAATAATCAGATGCTTGCATAATGTATCCA
>JAIIAN010000541.1 GCA_022717655.1 Bacillota bacterium
GCTAAAGGCGACTCCCCTTTATAAAATATTGCGTATTCAGAACGGTCTTCATTCCACAATTCGAATCTTGCATCTTTAAGCAATTCACTGCTTGATGCATCATATTTTTCAAACTTTCTTCCACCTGTTGTGACTTTCTCTGGCGGCTCTACTCCTTCTTCATAATCAAATTCATCATTTCGTCCGATTTCAATAACCGCTGTGTTGTTATGGAAATCATCCGCTTCTAGTTCTGTGGAAACCTTCAAATTATACGTGATCGTTAAATCTCCTCCACGTGCATCTGCTAATCTACCTAAAGTATCTACTTTGGCTACTCCATTTTCTTCTGTCAAAATCGTCACGACAAACCCGTTGTTTACTACTTCTACTATATAATCTTGTCCTTTTGTTAAAATCGTCTCGCCGGCTCGCACTTCTATTTCCTGATCATAATAAGTTAGACCAACTGTAGGCGTATCTGTGATTTTGTAATTTTTGATAACAGCGCTTCCGTTTTCAAGGACAGAATCGATGAAATAAGGAATAGGTGCTGTGATCGTGTAAGAAGCCGTTTTTCCTCTTTCTAGATCAATATAAGAAATCGTTTCTTGTTCTCCAGCTTCATTAATAATCGTTACTTGTCTAAGGTCGCTTTCCTCTACATTCATCTGTTTATCTGCTTCTCTGATTTCGTTTTTCGGATACAAATGCACATCTGTATTGTATGTGTCTTTCTATGTAGAACCATCCCACACACCATCCACCATATCAGGCATCATCACTGGCATCATAACAACCATTGGAGACGCGATTCTGGAAATATGAGCTGGCGAATAAGTTTCTAAGAAAAGATAGACTTTATCTCTAGAAGAAGGTGCTTCTTCCGTCACTTGGACGGTAGAAAATACCGCTTCTCCAGCTTCATTCGTTGTTTGTTTGTCAATACTTGTCAGTCGATATTTTAAAAACCAACTTTCTGTGTGCCGTTTTTGAATCCATTCAATCGCTTCGGCAGAATTAAGACCGTCTTCTCGTTCCGGTGTTAAAGGATTATCTCGAATCAAATCGTAATATACTTCCGTTACGTCAAACAAATCAAAATCGACTCCTGGAATATTTTCTTCACCAAAATCCGTAGAAACCAATCCGCTATTCGGTCGTTCTTCCGGAACAGATGAGAAACCTTTTTTGTGTAATGTAATCGTCACTTCACTTGGTTTTTGTGCGACTTCTTCGGCTTTGACTAGTTTTCCGTTCCCGAAAATCCCTATTCCCGCAGTAACGAGTAACAGTACACTCATTCCCGTGACAATCATTTTTTTATTCATTTTTTTCTCCCCGTTCTTTTTT
>JAIIAN010000132.1 GCA_022717655.1 Bacillota bacterium
GGGAGTTTGAGGTGTTCGAGGATTGCGAGAATTGCATAGCAATGGAGCAATCCGGTTACATCAGTGAGTGACAAAATTTACTTTTGACACTCACATCATTTCATTCTTTCTAAAAAAGAAGCTCCGGTTTCCCGAAGCTTCTTTCTGATATTTTGTTACTCTTCGTCCTTATCTTCTTCGTCCTCTTCATCATCTTCGAAGTAATCATCGAAATCATCATCAAAGTCTTCTTCAAAATCTTCGAGATAATCCGGCGTAAAGAAACGATAAACTGCGTAAGCAATTCCTGCAACCACAGATACAGCTCCAACAATTGCGAGAATCCATAAAACTGTATTTTTGTTTTTCTCCTCTTCTCTTTTCTGCAATGCTGCTACTAAATCTTCAATACGATTCATAATACTACACCTTCCTCTCTTGCACAGAAATTTATTTTCTGGCAACTTTAAGTCCGTTACTTTGGCTGTTTCCATTATTATATCACGCTTATGTAGATTTTACTATCTTTTCTTTCTGCTTTCCCTGTATTTGTGTTTTATCTTTTGCATTTTGAAATAATATTATACTTTCTTTAATTTTGCAAAGGAAGCAAACATCTTCTTTATTCCTGCTTTTTCAAAATCAACCGTTACTTCGTAGTCTCTTCCACCATCAACAATGGATTTTACCACACCTGTTCCAAATTTGATATGTTTGACAGTATCTCCCACGTCATAAGAAAGGCTGGATGCTTTTTTTACTTCAAATTTTTTCTGCATAAATGCTGGTTCTTTGATTGCTTTTTTCATCTGCTGATAGCCTTTTGGAAGCGGAATTTCTTTAATTTTTCTCTCTTTGAAATTCTTTCCAAGGTCTACTAATTCTTTTGGAATTTCTCGGATAAATCTGGACGGCTTATTATACTGAGTTTCTCCACGAATCATTCTCTGCTGTGCACAGGTCAGAGTCAAATCTTTCATCGCTCTTGTGATTCCAACATAGCAAAGGCGTCTTTCTTCTTCAATTTCAGTCGGGTCATCTGACACAATGGTCATATAGCTTGGAAATACGCCGTCTTCCATTCCTGCCAGATATACATAAGGAAATTCCAGACCTTTTGCACTGTGAAGAGTCATTAAAAGTACACGGTTATCATCTCCATCTACCGTATCAATATCCGCAATCAATGCTACTTCTTCCAAGAAACCGCTTAAGCTGATTTCTTCATTGTTCGCTTCACATTCTTCTTCATAACTTACTACTTTTGTAATCAATTCATCGATGTTTTCGATTCGGGCTTCTGCTTCTTCTGTTTTTTCTGCCTGAAGTTCTGTCACATATCCTGTCTCGTCAATAATATCTTTCAATAATTCAGATGGACTGATGTAATCTAATTTACTCCTTAAACTCTGAATAAACGTCACAAATGGAGTGATTTTGGATACTGCACGCCCCAGCGTTGTAATTTCATCTGCTCTTTGCAGGGCATCATAAAATCCGATTCCATTCTGGTCTGCAAAATCCTGTACTTTGGAAAGACTCGCAGCTCCGATTCCTCTCTTTGGCACATTGATGATACGGCGCACCGCAAGGTCATCTCTGGCATTATCTACCGTTTTTAAATAAGCCAGCAAATCTTTAATTTCCTTACGTGCATAGAAGTTTACGCCTCCTACCAGTCTGTATGGAATATTTGCCATCAGGAATTTTTCTTCAAACATACGGGACTGTGCATTGGTTCGATATAAAATTGCACAGTCTTTATACTCGCAGTCTCCTTCTCGAACTCTTTTACTGATGTCTCCTGCAATATATTCTGCTTCTTCATAGCCATTCATAAACTGGCGGTAATGCACCGGCTCACCAATTTCATTGTCGGTCCAAAGTGTTTTTGCTTTTCTTCCAATATTATTGTGAATGACCTGATTGGCAGCCTCAAGGATTGTTTTTGTAGAGCGGTAATTCTGCTCTAGTTTAATTACTTTTGCTCTTGGAAATACCTTTTCAAATCCAAGAATATTTCCAATATTTGCACCACGGAATTTATAGATGGACTGGTCGTCATCACCAACGACACATAAATTCTGATATTTGCCGGCTAAAAGGCTGACAAACTTAAATTGCGCTGTGTTCGTATCCTGATATTCATCTACCATAATATACTTAAATCTTTCCTGATAAGAATCCAGTACATCCGGACAGCTCTGGAACAATTCCACCGTTTTTACAATCAAATCATCAAAGTCCAATGCATTATTTTTCTTTAATTCTTTCTGATATTCGGTATAAGCCATTGCAATTTTTTTCCGACCGTAATCATCCATTACGCTTTTTTCGTATTCTTCCGGACCAACCAGATTGTCTTTTGCGGAAGAAATCGCACCTAAAATTGCACGTTCTTTATAAATCTTTGTGTCAATATTCAGTTTTTTGCAGACTTCTTTCATCAGACTTTTCTGGTCATCCGTATCATAAATTGTAAAATTATTTTCATAGCCTAAGCGGTCAATGTATCTTCTTAAAATCCGCACACAGCTTGAGTGAAAGGTCGAAACCCAGATGCTTTCTGAGCCAAATCCTACAATCTTATCCACTCGCTCCCGCATTTCACCTGCTGCCTTATTGGTAAATGTAATCGCCATGATATTCCACGGATTAACCCCTTTTTCATCAATTAGATAGGCAATTCGATGGGTCAGCACACGAGTCTTTCCAGAGCCTGCGCCTGCTAAAATTAAAACCGGACCTTCCGTCTGTAAAACGGCTTCTTTTTGTTCCGGATTTAAAGTATCATATATACTCATAAACCTGCACCTTCTTTAACATTATTTTTCAGTGTCACCTGTTTCTACAATATACCATACTCCCCTTACTGGCTTCAAGCGTGAAAATTTTACAGAAATTCGTTTACAAATAGTTTTGAAAACTATATAATATAGCATAGAGGTGATAAAATGACAATTGACACAAAAGACATGCTTAACAGTATTCTTGAAAGCATTTCTCGTATTTCTTATATTAAACCTGAAGAAATTCCGGAAATTGATTTATATATGGACCAGGTAACGACATTTATGGAAAGTCATCTTTCTTCTTCCAGAAGGCACGAAGGAGATAAAATCCTGACAAAAACCATGATTAACAATTACGCAAAAAACAATCTTCTTCCGCCACCGGTCAAAAAGAAATATTCAAAAGAGCATCTTTTAATGCTTACTTTTATTTATTATTTAAAAAATATTTTATGTATCAATGATATCCAGACCCTGCTCGACCCAATTTCCGAAAAATATTTTTCCGGTGACGGTTCCATGGATATGACCGAACTCTACAATGAGATTATGAACTTAGAACTCAAGCAGATTGAACCACTTGCCAAAGACGTGACGAGAAAATACAAGCTTGCCTGCAGTTCTTTTGAACATGCAACAGAAGAAGAACAGGATTTTCTTCGTAAATTCTCTTTTATCTGTATGCTTAGTTTTGATGTCTATGTTAAAAAGCAGGTCATCGAAAAGATTATAGACGATATGGCGGATAACCAGCCAGAAGATAAGAACCATAAGAAGAGTAAAAAATAAGAACAAATGAGAAAAAATAAAGCATAAAAATGGAGAGGTCCACATTAAAAGGTCCTCTCCTGATTTTTGCGCTTCTGATTCTTTTTGATTCTTATTCTTCTGTTTTTGTTTCCATTCTCTTGAATACCATTTCATATCCATCATTTCCATAGTTCAGACTTCTGTTTACACGGCTGATGGTTGCTGTGGAAGCACCTGTTTTTTCGGAAATATCAAGATACGTTCTCTTATCTTTGAGCATTTTTGCTACTTCAAAACGCTGTGACAATGATAAGATTTCATTGATTGTGCATACATCTTCAAAAAATGTATAACATTCCTCTCTATCTTTTAAACATAAAATCGCATCAAATAAAGAATCGACTGCTTCTGTATGAATTTTTTTACTCATAATTCTAACTCTCCTATCATAACGTATATTTTTGTCACCCCAGTATGACTTCTCTTCTTCCTATATTAACACACTAAAATTTTAAAGTAAAGCAGTATTTTCCAAAATTCTACTTATTGAGAAATTTCTTCAATTCTTCTACGGAGCGGTTTACAATCAGTTCTTCGGGAAATTCGATTTCTTTGATTACTTTTTCTGCAAAGCAATGACATCCAACTAACGCATCCGTATGTGCATCACTATCCACCACAATCGGAACTTCATATTTCTTACAATAGCAAAGCATGGTCTTTACGTTTTCTTCCCCATTTTCTCTGGTGCATCGAGGGTCTAAGGAGTTATTATTGACTTCCAAGAGTACATGATGTTTCTTTGCTCCAAGCACCAACTGCTCATAATCGACCGGAAATCTTTCATCGTCCGGATGTCCGATAATATTCACATAAGGATTTTCCATGACTTTTAAATAGGTCTGTGTATTTTCTTCCTTTGTGCCGGACCGAAAGCAAGGCTTGTGCATACTTGCAATCACAATATCCATCTTTTTTAAGAGACTTTCTTCCATATCTACTTCACCGTCTTGATTTAAGATATTCAGTTCCACACCAAACAGCATTTCTACCCCAAACATTTTTCGTTCCAGCATTTTTAAATTTGAAAAATAAAACGAATGACAAGTTCCTGGCATTTTCATTGCATGTTCTGTGATTCCTAACAGTTCCAGCCCTTTTTCTGATGCAGACTGTGCCATCTCTTTAATCGTATTATAGGCATGTCCGCTTGCAATTGTATGTGTGTGCACATCCAGTACGTACTTCATGGTATTTTCCCTCCTGATTTTTAGATATCCTCGTCAAACACAAAAAGCTTCCGAGAGTAAAAAGATTTCGAGAATAAATTTCACTTTATTCTACCGCTCTTATCTTTCAAAATCAAGAATGTTTCTATTACAGCGCAAATTAAATAGTGCTATATTGACGCTGAATGATTTTCTCATATACAAGGCGGAGGAATGAGGCGTAGCGGTGGCTACGACGATTGACGACAACGCAGTAGATGAAAAATCAGGCAAGTCAATGTAGTGGTTATTTAATTTGCGCTGTAATATGTTACACTATAGCATTAACATCGTAAAAACAACGCAAAAAAAGACAGCGTATCGAAAAAATTTTCTGTACACTGTCTCTTCTTCTCAATAGTAAAGCGTTCAAATATGCATTACAGTAATTCGCTGAATAAATCTTTTACAGTTGGATAAATCTTTGCAAATTTCTGATATTTTTCTTCATATTTTGCTGCCAGTTCTGGTTCTGGTTCTACTGTATCAATCACTTTTACAATCTTAGCTGCTGCATCTTCTACGGAAGCGAACTCTCCGTTTGCAACTGCTGCAAGCATTGCACCGCCAAGTGCCGGTCCTTCTTCGGATTCAATGACATCTACTTTGATATTTAAGATGTTTGCAATCATTTTCTTCCATAATGGGCTCTTTGCACCACCACCACAGATTTTTGTACGTTCAATCTTAATTCCAAGAGATTTTGCAACCTCAAAGGAATCACGGATTGCAAAAGCAACACCTTCCAGAACAGCCTGTGTCATATCCGCTCTTGTGCTGTCCATTGTAAGACCAATGAATGTTCCTCTTGCATTTGGATTGTTGTGAGGAGAACGTTCTCCCATCAGATATGGCAGGAAGTATACATTATTTTCACCAAGTTTTTCAATTTTTGCCTGCTCACCGGCATAATCTTTTGTTCCGATGATTTCATCCATCCACCACTTATTACAGGAAGCTGCACTTAACATGCATCCCATTAAGTGATAATTTCCATCAGCATGAGCAAATGCATGGAGTGCATTGTGTGGGTCTACACCAAATTCTTTGCTTGAAATAAAGATTGTTCCACTTGTTCCAAGGGAAATGTTACACATTCCATCGCCAACAGTTCCTGTTCCAACTGCGGCTGCTGCGTTGTCACCTGCACCTGCTACTATTTTACAGGTTGCCGGAATACCCAGTTCTTCTGCTAATTCTGGTTTTAATGTTCCAACTACTTCATAGCTTTCAAACAGTTTTGGCATCTGTTCTTCTGTGATTCCGCAGATATCAAGCATTTCTTTTGACCAGCAACGGTTCTTTACGTCCATTAACAGCATACCGGATGCATCGGACATATCACTGCAGTGAGTACCGGATAATTTATATGCCAGATAGTCTTTTGGCAGCATAATTTTTTTGATGCGTTTAAAATTCTCCGGCTCATTTTCTTTTACCCAGAGAATCTTCGGTGCAGTAAATCCTGCAAATGCAATATTTGCTGTATACTCAGAGAGTTTGTCTTTTCCGATTACTTCATTTAAGTAAGCAGTCTCTTTTGTTGTTCTTCCGTCATTCCAAAGAATTGCCGGACGAATGACTTCATCATTTTCATCTAAGATAACAAGACCATGCATCTGTCCGCCAAAGCTGATACCTGCAACCTGACTCTTATCACATTCTGCTGTGAGCTCTTTGATTCCCTCAATACTCTGTGTCCACCAGTCTTCCGGTTTCTGTTCTGACCAGCCCGGATGCGGGAAAGATAAAGGATATTCTCTGGAAACGATTTTTTCAATTTTTCCTTCTTCGTTCATTAACAGTAATTTTACAGCGGATGTACCAAGGTCAACACCAATGTATAACATATTTTCTTCTCCTTATTCACTAAGAGGCCGCTCTTTCGGGCAGCCTCCATTTTTGATTCTTACTTGCAAAAATTATGCAAATGGATTTTCTGTTGGGTACAGAGTTCCCTTTGGCTGGTTGTAGTCGATTTCTTCTACATCAATGCCAAGGTATTTAAATACTTCATAGAGAGCTTTTCCGAAATGTCCGAAAGCAACTGCTCCGTGATGTGGATAGTTCTTTTCTACCAGTACGTGACGATAGAAACGTCCCATTTCCGGAATTGCGAAGATACCGATTGCACCAAAGGAACGAGTTGCTACCGGAAGAACTTCACCATGTGCGATGTATGCACGAAGTTTGCAGTCAGCTGTGCTCTGCAGACGATAGAATGTGATATCTCCAGGTACGATATCTCCTTCAAGAGTTCCCTGTGTTACTTCTTCCGGAAGTGCTCTTGCCATAATCATCTGATATTTCATGGAGCAGAAGGACAGTTTCTGGGAAGCTGTATTTCCACAATGGAATCCCATGAATGTATCTTTATGTGTATAGTTGAATTTTCCTTTGATTTCATCATTGTACATATCAGCCGGAACTGTGTTGTTGATATCAAGCAGAGTAACGATATCCTGGCTTACAACAGTACCGATGAACTCACTTAATGTTCCCCAGATATCTACTTCACAGGATACCGGAAGTCCTCTTCCTGTTAAACGGCTGTTTACATAGCATGGTACAAAACCAAACTGTGTCTGGAATGCCGGCCAGCATTTTGTTGTCAGCGCAACATACTGTCTTGCACCTTTATGAGCTTCTACCCAGTCAAGCAGAGTAATTTCATACTGAGCAAGTTTAGGAAGAATTTCCGGTTTTTTGTTTCCTTCTCCCAGTTCTTCTTCCATTTCTTTTACAATACCTTCGATACGTGGATCTCCGGCATGTTTGTTAAAGCTTTCAAACAGGTCAAGTTCGGAGTTTTCTTCGATTTCAACACCTAAATCATACAGACGTTTGATTGGAGCATTACAAGCAAGGAAGTCTGTAGGACGTGGACCAAAGCTGATAATTTTTAAGTTTTTGATTGCAACGATTGCACGTGCGATTGGCTCAAATTCAGCAATCATGTCTGCAACTTCTTCCGGTGTTCCAACCGGATATTCCGGAATATATGCTTTTAATTCACGCAGTTTTAAGTTATAGCTTGCATTAAGCATACCACAGTAAGCATCACCACGACCCTGTACTAAGTTGTCTCCTCTTTCTTCTGCTGCTGCAACAACCATAGCTGGTCCATGGAAGTATTTTACCAGTAAAGTTTCTTCTGTTTCCGGTCCAAAGTTTCCAAGATATACAACTAATGCATTACAACCTGCTTCACGCAGTTCTTTTAATGCCTGTTTCATATCCATTTCATTTTCTACAACTGTTGGACATTCGTAGATTTCTCCTTTATAAGCTGCTGCTACTGCTTTTCTTCTGTTTTCTGACAGAGATTTTGGGAAACAGTTACGGCTTACTGCTACAATACCTAATTTTGCCTGTGGCATATTTGATAAATTCATTCTATTTTCCTCCTGAAAAATGAAACTAAAAATTAGATTTTAAATTTCTTATTTTATGATGTGAGTGTCAAAAGTAAATTTTGTCACTCACTGATGTAACCGGATTGCTCCATTGCTATGCAATTCTCGCAATCCTCGAACACCTCAAACTCCC
>JAIIAN010000133.1 GCA_022717655.1 Bacillota bacterium
TTTATCATCCAGTTTCAATACACTCATAAATGCTTTCTGTGGTATCTCTACGTTACCAATCTGGCGCATTCTCTTCTTTCCTTCTTTCTGCTTTTCAAGCAGTTTTCTCTTTCTGGAAATATCTCCACCATAGCATTTTGCAAGTACGTCTTTTCGCATTGCTCTTACGGTTTCACGTGCAATAATCTTACTTCCAATTGCTGCCTGAATCGGAATTTCAAAGAGCTGTCTCGGAATCTCTTCTTTTAATTTCTCACACATCTTTCTGCCGCGCTCATAAGCAGAACCTTCAAATACAATAAAAGAAAGCGCATCCACTTCTTCTTTGTTGACTAAAATATCCAGCTTAACCAGCTCACTTCTCTCATAGCCAAGCATTTCATAATCAAAAGAAGCATATCCTCTGGAACGAGATTTTAAGGCATCAAAGAAATCATAAATAATTTCGTTCAGTGGAAGATGATATTTTAAAAGTGCACGTGTAGTCTCCATATATTCCATTCCCTGATACTGACCACGACGTTCCTGACATAAATCCATAATCGGTCCAATAAAGTCCGTTGTCACCATAATTTCCGCTTTTACCATCGGCTCTTCCATGTAATCAATTTCAGATGGATCCGGAAGATTGGACGGATTCGTTAATTCCATCATTTCTCCATTTGTTTTATAGACACGGTAAACAACACCCGGTGCAGTCGTAACCAAATCAAGATTGTACTCTCTCTCCAGACGTTCCTGAATAATTTCAAGATGTAAAAGCCCTAAAAACCCGCAGCGGAAACCAAATCCTAATGCAATTGAAGTTTCCGGTTCAAACTGAAGGGAGGCATCATTTAACTGCAGTTTTTCAAGTGCATCTCTTAAATCCTGATATTTTGAACCATCTGCAGGATAGACACCACAGTATACCATCGGATTTACTTTTTTGTAACCCGGAAGCGGTGCATCGCATGGACGCTCATCATCTGTGATAGTATCACCCACGCGGGTATCTTTTACATTTTTAATGCTTGCTGTGACGTACCCAACCATACCTGCGGATAACTCATCGCATGGAATAAACTGTCCTGCTCCAAAATATCCAACTTCTACTACCTCTTCTACGGCGCCGGTCGCCATCATACGAATACGTGTGCCTTTCTTTACTGTTCCCTCTTTGATTCGGCAAAATACAATAACACCCTTATAAGAGTCATAGACGGAGTCAAAAATCAATGCCTGAAGCGGTGCAGATGCATCCCCTGTCGGTGCCGGAATTTTCGTCACAATCTGCTCTAACACTTCTTCAATATTGAGTCCCATTTTTGCAGAAATCAAAGGCGCATCTTGTGCTTCGATTCCAATGACATCCTCAATTTCATTTTTGACACGTTCCGGTTCTGCGCTTGGTAAGTCAATTTTATTGATAACCGGAAATACATCCAAATCGTGATCCAGTGCAAGGTATACATTTGCAAGTGTCTGCGCTTCAATTCCCTGTGCCGCATCGACAACTAAAATTGCACCGTCACAGGCTGCCAGGCTTCTTGAAACCTCATAGTTAAAGTCAACATGCCCTGGGGTATCAATCAAATTAAAAATATACTCTTCTCCGTCTTTTGCCTTGTATACAATACGAACTGCCTGAGATTTGATTGTAATTCCTCTCTCACGCTCCAACTCCATGTTATCAAGCACCTGTGCCTGCATCTCTCTTGCGGTTAAAAGACCGGTTTTTTCGATAATACGGTCCGCAAGGGTTGATTTTCCATGGTCAATATGTGCGATAATACAAAAATTTCTGATTTTACTTTGTTCGATTCCTGCCATAAATTCGTTCTTTCTCCTCTAAACTGTTTTTCAACTTGAACTTTATTTTAATTTTAAAGTAATTTTTATCTCTTGCTAACGCTCAGTATAGCACGAGATTCCCTGCACGTGCAAGCGTTTCATGCCCCAGTCAGCACTTTGTTCAAAATGTCTGCAAGGGGCTGCATTGCGTTCATTTCTTCTTCTACCGTATTTGTCTGTGCTCCACATTCAACCAGCAGAGCTTTTGGTCTCAAGTGCAGATTATAACGATATCCTCTTAGATAAATCGTACGAAACCAGTCCGGATAATATTCTTTGGCATACCGCGCAAGCTGAAGCGAAAATGCAAGATTATCCTGAATATAAGGATTCGGCAGATGGGAAAGTTCTCCATTTTGATTCGTCCGGCTTAGACCATTAAAAAACATAATCTTTGCCGTCGGCTTTCCGTTTATTTCCGTCACCAGCCGTTTCGCACCGGTTACTCCATCCCTGTGTAGGTCAATCACCACCTCAATGCTTGGATTTTCCTCCAAAACCCGGCTGATGGTCTCCTGTGCATAGTTATAAGCTTTATTTCTGTCTAATTTTCCACCCATAATATCAAATGTGTCTGTCACATGCATGACATTGTATCCGTATGTATCCCGAAGCAGAGTCGTCAAATACTCCCCCACTCCCACTATCATAGTTGAAGCATCCCCCGGAATCGAATCTGCAAATTCTTCCTGTGAATGACTGTGGTAAATCAAAATCTGCGGATTTTCTGCTCCTGTACTCATGCGTAAATCCTTTTCTAAAAGAGACACTGCGTTGAGCTGTTCGCTGTTAATGCTTGTCGTCTTGTCAATCGTATAAAAATTGCTGATGACAAAATTAAAATCCTGAAACTGTTCCAGCGGAAGGTCCACGGCTGGAACACTGGCGGTCACTGGCGCATCCTGCGCATTTTCTGTCCCTGTATCTTCCCCAGAATTTTCTTCCGTACTTTCTTCCGTACTTTCTTCCGTACTTTCTTCCACTGCACCTTCTTCCTCACTGCCTGCTCCTGTACTCTCCTGATTTTCTTCTTTTGGTCCTGCTTCCTGATTTTCTTTTGTCAGATTTTCAACCAGAAACTGTTCATTTTCTTTCATAATCTTCTGGTCCGTTTCTAAATCTGCCTCTGCCTGCTTTGAAATGCTTCGTATATTTGTCTCTCCTCTTACCAAAAATCTGCTTAATAGTTTTGTTCCAAATGAAGCTTCCTTTCCATCAGATTCTAATATCGATGGGAGATAAACCTCGACTGCCTGCTCTTCCATACTTATTCCCATCCATACAAGTGTTTCTTTATCGAAAGAGAGCCCTTTCAAGCTCAAATATCCTCCAAGAATGATAAAAATCCCCCATAAAACCAGCTTTGTCTTGTTTCCATCTCCCATTTTGTTCCCCCTATCACCTCCTATCTTTATATGAGACAATCCCTGTGCTTTATGCCTCGTAAAGCAGACATTCGCAATCCTCTTCCCGAACTTAAAACGGAGGAATACTTATCTGCGTTCAAGTATAGAAAGGTTCTTAAGCGTACCTTTTAACAAAATGCCAGATTCAGGCTCTCTGAAATTGTATAAGACAGCCGTTTCATTGTTTCATCCACATCCTTTGGCGTCACAAACATACTGTATAACGCCGGTGGAATCATTTCCTCCAGAAATTCTTTCTTTTCTTTTTCTTCTAATGTCTGAAGCAGTTTTTCCATTGAATCCTGTACAATCGTCGCTGCGTCCACCACAGTCGGCACTCCGATTCCAATTACTTTTACTCCAAGCGTCTCTTTTGTCAGTCCGTTTCTGTGATTACCGACCCCTGAACCCGGAACAATTCCGGTATCGGTAATCTGAATCGTACGATTTAACCGTCTGGTACTTCTTGCTGCAAGTGCATCAATCGCAATCACGACATCCGGCTTTGTCTCATTTACGACACCCTTTACGATTTCCAGCGTTTCCATTCCGGTCTGTGCCATCACCCCTGGAACAAGTCCGCTCACCCGATGCATGTTTTCTTCTCCCATTGCCTGCACACCATATTCCAAAATCACATGACGGGTGATTTTTAAATTGTCCACTACGTCCGGTCCTAGTGCGTCGGGTGTCACTTCCCGATTTCCAAGTCCCACCACTAAAATCGTCAGTTCTTTTTTCTCTGGCATTAGTTTTTTTATCTGTCTGGCCAGTTCTTCTGAAATTTCTCTGTGATAATCCTCATCTGGTACGGATAGATTTGGTGCTTCCAAGGTCAGATAATTTCCCTGCGGACGCCCCATTGCCCGTGCTCCATTTTCGGTTTCAATTTTTACCAGAGTCGTACGGATATCTTTTGCTTCGTCATACTCTTCTTCGATACAGACGCCCCTGATTTCTACATTGTCCTCTTCGTATCTTTCCTTTGCTTCTAATGCCAAATCAGTGTGTATTCTTCCTCGAATCATGCTGTTTTTCTCCCTCTTCATTAGATTTATTTCTATTTTTTGCATTTTCATAGATTTTATGTATTGACATTTTGCGATAAATAAATTAGAATAAAAAAGCATGTGAATACCAAAGTGCCCGTGTCTTCTTTGGTATCAGATAATAAACATACTAATATGAAATATAATAATTTTGGAGGTGTACGGATTTGGCTAACATTAAATCTGCTAAAAAAAGAGTTTTAGTAAACCAGAAAAAAGCTGACAGAAATAAATCTATCAAATCAGCAGTTAAGACTTCTATCAAGAAAGTAGAAGCAGCAGTTGTAGCAAAAGATAAGGAAGCAGCAGTTGCAGCATTAGCAAACGCTATTTCTACAATTGATAAAGCTGCTACAAAAGGTGTTTACCACAAAAACAATGCAGCAAGAAAAGTTTCACGTTTATCTAAAGCTGTTAATACTCTGAACTAATTTTAATAAAGATAAACTTAAAAAGAACCAATGGTCAACCGTCATTAACCATTGGTTCTTTTTTTATTTGTTATTTTTGTTTTTGTTTTTTCTTACATTGTTTCGGCAATTGCTTCTGCCAGTTTTTCTACCTGTGCTTCCTGACCGTCTGCAAGTGCTGATTTAATTGTAACCGTATCTTCTATGAGATTCATGCCTTTTAATCCTGCAAAAATTTCTTTCATCTGTTTTCCACAGGTCACTGCCCAGGTTCCGTTCTCCATAAATGCTACGGTACGGTTCTTTAAGCTGTGTGCTTCGATATCACGGAGTACTTCATCCATCTTAATAAAGATTCCGCCATTGTAAGTTGGAGCGGCAAATACCAGATGGCTGTACTGGAAAGATGCAGCTACTACTTCTGAAGTTTCAGCTACAGAGACGTCAAACATGATTGTCTTAATCCCTTTATCGCGTAATCTGCATGCAAGAATATTAGCTGCATTTTCTGTATTTCCATATACAGACGCATAAGCAATCATAACACCGTTTACTTCCGGTTCATATAAACTCCATTTCTGGTATTTTTCCAGATAAGCACCGATGTTTTTTCTCCATACAAATCCATGAAGCGGACAAATAGTCTTAATTTCCACAGTTGCAGCTTTCTTTAATAAAGCCTGTACCTGAACACCGTATTTTCCTACGATATTGGTATAATATCTGCGTGCTTCATCCAGATAATCACGGAAGAAATCCACTTCATCTGCAAATAATGCGCCATTTAATGCGCCAAATGTTCCAAATGCATCGGCTGAAAACAGAGTTTTGGTTGTCAAATCATAAGTGACAATAACTTCCGGCCAGTGAACCATCGGTGCTGAAAGGAACGTAAATTCATGTTTTCCTGTTTTTAACGTATCCCCTTCTCCGACTACTTTTATGTTCATCTTAACTGCATCGCCAAAGAACTGACGTAACATTCCTTCTGTTTTTTTACTGCATACTACTTCTGCTTCCGGATACAACATCAGCAGGGTGCGGACTGTTGCGGAATGGTCCGGTTCCATGTGCTGTACTACAAGATAATCTAAGGTTCTTCCGTTTAATTCATGCTCTATATTTTCCAGAAATGTTTTCTCTACTGCATGGTCAACGGTATCAAATACAACAGTCTTTTCATCTAATAATAAATAAGAGTTATAAGATACTCCCTTTGGCACAGAATACACGCCTTCAAACATTGCAAGTCTTCTGTCATCTGCTCCTACCCAGATTAAATCATCTGCTACTTTTCTTGTGCAATACATTTAAGACCTCTCTTTCTCCATCTGTTCTTTGATGTCTCATTTTATCAATTACAGGTCTATTATATGCTTTTTTATTTTCTTTGGCAACTAAAGTTTCTGCTGGATTTACGCTTTTTTCACCCATACCATCATTTCATTTTCGCCTCTGTTTGCCCATACATAATATGGAATAAACTTCAAATTGGCCAAAACTTCTGTATCTGCTTTGGCGATGGTATACAGTTCTTCCTCTTCTGGATTTTCTGAATTTTTCTGGCGTAATCCCTCTGTCAGCACTGTTTTTACCGGCTCTCCTGCTATTTTCTCTGCCTTTACTTCACAAACCGCTTTCGGACTTAATGATACCAGATGTAAATCTGCACCGTTATCTGCTTCTTCCAGACAATACACAATCGGACCTCTTACCACTGCGATTTTTCCTATATTTTCTCTTACTTTTGGATTAGTCTGCACCAGTCTTACTTCCATTGGAAATTCCAATTCTATGGTTTCTGTTCCATCCCACTGTTTTGTCACATAGAGATAGCCGGCTTTTTCTTCTGTCTTTGCACCATCAATGCCTTTTACCTGATAATTTTTCGCCCACTGCGGGATTCTAAGTGCCAGTGTGAATGTTTTTTTGGTTGCAGGCATCTCTACTTTTACTGTGCCATCCCATGGAAATTCGGATGTTACTTTGATTTCGATATCCTGTCCGTCAAGCTGTTTTTTGATTGTGCCTCCGATGTATAAATGTACAAATAAGGTATCTTCATTTTCTGTGTAGGCATAAGTACTGATTGAACTTAATAATCTTGCGATGTTTGGAGGACAGCAGGCACAGCCGAACCATTTCTGACGAACCGGTTTTACATGAAACTTTCTCTCATCTTTGTGGCAGGCTTCCGGAAGCACTTCTAATGGATTGACATAGAAAAAGCTCTTTCCATCTAATGCCATTCCACTTAACACACCATTGTATAAGGCACGTTCCATCACATCGGCATATTTTGCATCCGGTGTCATCTCTAACATTCTTCTTGCCATAAATACCAGTCCGATGGATGCACAGGTTTCTGCGTAAGCCGTGTCATTTGGCAAATCATAATTAAAGGAAAAGGCTTCTCCGATATGAGTGGCTCCGATTCCTCCTGTGATATACATTTTCTTTCTGGTCATATTGTTCCAGAGCACTTCGCACACTTTTAACAGACTTTCATCTTCGGTCAGTCTTGCCACGTCTGCCATTCCACTGTAAAGATAAACTGCACGTACGGAATGTCCAACTACTTCGTCCTGCTCACGAACCGGTTTGTGTGCCTGATTGTACTCATAGCGCAGTCCGTCTGGATTCTTTTTCACTTCTTCCGGATGCTCATTGTCATAATAATATGGTCTTGTTCCTCTCTCATCAATAAAGAAACGAGCCAGATTTAAGTATTTCTCCTCACCGGTTGTCTCATAAAGACGAACCAATGCCATCTCTGCAATTTCATGTCCTGGATAGCCCTTGCATTTTCCTTCTTCTTTTCCAAAACAGGAATCCACATAATCGGCATAACGTTTCGCGGTATTTAACAATTTATCTTTTCCTGTTGCATCATAATAGGCAACTGCTCCCTCTAAAAGATGTCCGAGACAATATAATTCATGATTATCTTTTAAATTTGTAAAAATCTTATCTTTTCCATTTAAGATATAATAAGTATCCAGATAGCCGTTTTCCTGCTGTGCTTTGCATACAATATCAATTGCGCCGTCGGCAATCGCCTCTAATTTTTCATCTGGATGCTGACTTAAAGAATATCCAACGGCTTCAATCCATTTATAAAAATCACTGTCCTGAAATACAAATCCATAGAACTTATCTTCGAGATGTTCCGGGTCTTCCGGAAGTGTCTCAAATCCACGGAAGGTATAAACCGGCTCTTTAAATTCCGTTCCTTTTTCTCTTCTTTCCTCGTTCTGTCTGCCTGCTGCTTCAAAATTATGCATACAGAAACTTGGTGCTGCACCCTCTACCTCGTCATTTAAAGCTCTCCACTGATACGGAATTACCTCTGTTCTTACTAATTCCATTTCTTTTTTCCAGAAAGTGTCTGTAATCTGTACGTTTCTCAAAGAAAGTGGTTTGCTGAATTTTGTCTTGTCCATGTAATTGTCCTCCCAAATCATCTTACTGTCCTCTCGGACTTTTGCTTATTCTAAAAAAGAACTTCTGTTTTTTGTTATCTTTATTCTAGCAGCTTGAGCCTGTGGAATCCATTGCCAATTCGGAAATTTACATGTATAATTTGGAAAGATATGAGAGTTCAAATTTTATTCTTTCTGTTTCATT
>JAIIAN010000542.1 GCA_022717655.1 Bacillota bacterium
TGAGCATCGGAAATTTTTCTCTCCATATCAGCTTTCAGTTCACGGATTTCCGTCTCATGGTCCTTTTTCAGCCCTGCCAGCTCCCGATCTGTTGCTTCCTGTACAGCTTTCAATGTCCGACCAGCCTCTTCCTGGCTTGCCTTTAATGTCCGATCTGCTTCTGCTTTTTGGTGTTCCATATCCTTCTGCAGTTCAATGATTTTATTTTTGGCCGTCTCCTCGGACTTTTTCAAATCATCATATCCAGCTGCTTTTTCTTCTGCGATACTCAACTTATCAGCCAGGTTAGCAATAGTCTTGTCCTTTTCGTCTGCCAGCTTTGAAGCCGTCTCAGCCTGGGTCTTAGCCACAGAAGCTTCTTTCACGGCCTGCTCCGCAGCCTGAGAAGCACTGGTTGCCGTCTGCTCTGCAGCCTTCTTGTCTTCCTGCAGCTGCGCATTTTTTTCCTGAAGTGAAGCAATGGTCTTATCCTTGCTTGTAAAAGCTGAGGAAAATTCTTCCATAGCGCTTTCCCGTGCCGTATTGTAATCTTCAACGCTTTTCAGGTAAGATTCCATGATTTTCTTCATGTACATTTCAAAACTTTCAATATCCTTGGCACTGTTCGGTGCCACGGTCTTGGCCCGATTCAGCTCCATGACCTGCATCATGTGATCAAAGCCCTGGGCCTGATTCATGCCATTCTCTTCGCAGAATTTTCTAAATGCGTCTGCCGCTTCTTGGTCAATTCTAAAGTTTGTCTGCTTGATTTCTCCCATTTTGTCCATCCTTTCGTGATTCTGTTTCCGTTCCTGATTTGATAATACTATTATATCATGCCCTGCATCGCCGTCAATGGTTTGTTATACATTAGTTATACATTGTTATTGTTATGCATAATATATCATAATATTAATAATTAAACATTGCATGTTGATGTCATTAAGTAAAAAGGCCAGTCATACGACCGGCCTAACATTACTGATTATTTGAGATCAGAGAATAATTTTTCCAGTTTTTCCCGCAATGTCCCATCTTTTGCATATTTCAAAGTATCACACAACTTGATATTGTGCTTACCAATCTTGATTTCGTCGCTAAAGCCCAAGATGTAGGATAGGCAATCTTCCCATCTACAGCAACCGCTCCTTATACTCCTTAAAAAGCTTATCCAGCGTCGTCCGGCTGATTCCAAGTTTCAAAGCTATAGACGTCTTCGTTTCTTGTCTTGTCATATATCGGTCGTAATAATCTCCGATATTTGGCACACTGATTGCCTTACGGCCTTTATACTTACCTTCACGCTTCGCGATGGCAATTCCCTCACGCTGTCTTTCAAGAATCATTG
>JAIIAN010000543.1 GCA_022717655.1 Bacillota bacterium
GAATTATTTTTATCCCTACTTGACCTTTTTTCCGGCAGTCATTTTTTATTGGATAAGTAATAATTTAATCGTTAGTTATATCTTATATGTTTGGCTATTGAATGTTTGTACTATCATGCTGATGTTTCATTATGGACTAAAATTTTTAAAAAGAATCGATGCGGCTTTTATATTTAGCTGTTTATATACATTTTATGGGTACCGCACGATTGATATTTATCATCGTTCTGCTATTGCTGAAGCGATTGCACTTACGGTTATACCGATAGTTATGTATTATGCTTACGCACTGATTTATGAGAAAAAGCCATGTGCAATTCCATTAGCAGTCAGTATGAGCTTACTCATTTATACACATGTTCTTTCCACTTTTATGAGTGTAATAGCCGTTGGCTTACTAGTCTTAGGTGGCTTTGTAGTAAGTGAAACAAGAAAAAAAGAAAGCATCCGGTTGATTGTGGAGTTGTCAAAGGCAGTAGGAATGACGATTCTTTTAACAGCATACTTTTGGTATCCGATGTTCCGACAAATCATGGTTCAATCGATTAATGAGCCAGATAAAACGACCTTACAACACCAAGCATTAAATGTCTCGGATAGTTTGATTGGTGCGATGAATAATGACCTGACAACCTTTACGGTAGGAATCATTGGTATTATTTCTTTGATCTGTCCACTCTTCTTTTTTAAAGGATTTAATCGCAAAGAAAAAGTGATTTACCTTAGTGCGGTAGTCTCTTGGCTCTTATCCACCAAATTTTTTCCATGGTCTTTATTACAAAATACACCCATTCAAATGATTCAATTTCCTTGGCGAATCTTAGGATTTCAAGTACTCTTTGGCTCGTTGATTTTATCGTTCGTTTTCATGAAGAGCACATCAGCTAAGCAAAGAAAAGTAGTTAATATAACGACAATTGTTTTATTACTGTTGGCTGTATCTGCTGCAACAAAAGCAAACTATGAACATAAAGTTGTCACTCAGAGAGATCACTTGGTAATGAATCAAGAAAATCTTATTCGTTACACGACACTCCTTCCCGGAGGACTTTATGACTATGCACCCACGGAAGCATTACAATACAAAGAACATTTGCAGAATCATGAAGTAAGAATTGGCAAGGAATGGCATACTATGCCTTATCAAGTGATGGATTCGAAAATAGTCTATACAGTACATGAATCTAAAGGACAAAAAATAACGCTTCCTGTATTTGATTATTGGGGGACAGTCGCAAAAGTAAATGGACAAAAAAGAGAGATTGATAATAGTGAAGGACTAGTGTCGATTGAAGGAACACAAGGAGAAACAATCATTGAAGT
>JAIIAN010000134.1 GCA_022717655.1 Bacillota bacterium
GCACGTTTTCTTGTGGAAACCCTGATGCAGTATCAAATTCCGTTTTGTATGCGGGATACGCTTCCAAATCTTTATGAACACTGGATTGCGCAGGATGTGATTTCTTATATCCGCATTGCAATGGGAGAGAGAAGCAGAAGAGAATTTTTACGGATTATGAATCGTCCCAACCGCTATCTTTCAAGGGACGCTTTGGATGATGCACAGGTTTCTTTTGAGGGACTTCGCTGGTTCTATGAGGAAAAAGACTGGATGTGTGACCGCATTGACAAACTCGAAGAGGATTTGAATACCTTAAAACGTATGACGCCTTATGGTGCAATAAATTATATCCGTTATGGAATCGGCTATGAAGAATATTTAAAAGAGTATGCCGAGTATCGAAAAATTAAGGCAGAAGAGCTGTTTGAAGTGATGGAAGAACTGGCATCAAGCGCAAAAAATTTTAAGACATTTTCGGAGTGGTTTGTCCACATAGAAGAGTATACACAGCAGTTAAAAGAACAGGCAAAGAAACAGACGTTGGAGAAAACAGGGATTACGATTTCTACTCTGCACAGCATCAAAGGACTTGAGTTTGATGCGGTCTTTTTGATGGATGTCAATGAGGGCTCACTTCCCTATCATAAGGCAGTGACAGAGAGCAGTATAGAGGAAGAGAGACGCCTGTTTTATGTGGGAATTACAAGAGCACGGAAATTTTTATGGATTTTATATGCAAAGAATCGGCATGACAAAGAATTGGAAGTCTCCAGATTTTTGACAGAAAGCGGTCTGGTATTAAAAGAAGAGAAGGATAAGAAAAAATGACAAATCAGATATGGATTTACTATGGAAAGATAGAAAATCTGGTAAAAGAAGAAGGTTTGAAAGAAGATTTGAAACGAGAGCGGGAACGAAAAGCTGGAAGACTGCTTTTATTAAAGGCGGTAAATGAAAGCAGATTCCCTAAAAGCCGATATATACAAAATCTGGAAGAATTAGAACAGTCTATTGAAATCGGAACACATGGAAAACCATATTTTAAAGACAAAACCCGCTTTCCTTTTTTTAATATCAGCCATTCTGGAGACTATGCAGTCTGTGCGCTGGCAACTTGTGAAATCGGAATTGATATCCAAAAAATACGACCTTACAGTCCGAGACTTTTGAAACGAATTTTAACCAGACAGGAGCTGGAACAGCTTGAGCAGACCAAAGAGAAAGAAGCATTGTTTTGTAAACTCTGGAGCCAAAAAGAAAGCTATGTAAAATGGAGTGGTCAGGGGATTACAAGAGAACTGAATACCTTGGAGAAAAATGCATGGCAGGAAAGTTTTTCAATTCAGGATTACTGGGTCTGCGTAACCGCACGGTCTGCGTGTAAAATTGAGTGTATAAAAGAAACAGAATAAAAAATAAAAAGATAAAGTGAAACGGCAAGAAAGAAATTCCTGTATTAAATAAAGATTGTCCTCATATATTATTCTAAGAGGTGAATCAGATGAAAGAAAAGGGAATTACATATCTCTTTCCTGCTAAAATACGGGAAGTACTCGAAAAAGCCGGTTTTAATTTGGAAAACCTTTATGAAATCAGGCTTCGGGTCAATGCTCCGATGATTGTAATCTACGGTGGGAAAGAATACTTTGTTGCAAAGGATGGAACACTGACCAAAAATATGCAGAATGTCTGCATGATTGAGGCAGAAGATTTGCGGGAAACCATGGAATATGTCAGCAATTATTCCATGTATGCATTTGAAGAGGAAATCCGAAAAGGATTTATTACAATTCAGGGCGGGCATCGGGTTGGAATTGCCGGAAAAACCGTCTTAGATGGCGATAAAATTAAAAGTCTAAAGTACATATCTTATATGAATCTGAGACTATCACATCAGATAAAGGGGTGTGCAACCCCAATTCTCCCTTATATTATGAAAAAGAATAATGTGTGTCACACGTTGATTATCTCTCCGCCGATGTGCGGAAAAACGACACTGCTTCGGGATTTAATCCGTCAGGTCAGTGATGGAAATCGTTATCTGGATGGAAAAACGGTGGGAGTGGTGGATGAGCGTTCTGAGATTGCAGGTTCGTATCAGGGGATTCCACAAAATGATTTGGGAATCCGCACCGATATTTTGGACTGCTGTCCAAAAGCGGAGGGTATGATGATGCTGATTCGCTCGATGTCTCCGGAAGTGGTTGCAGTGGATGAACTTGGAGATTATGAGGATATTCATGCAATCGAGTCCGTGATTCATTGTGGCTGTAAGCTGTTTGCGACGGTTCATGGGAGTTCCATCGATGATATGAAACGAAAACCGCTGATGCAGAGGCTGATGCAGGAAAAAGTGTTTGAACGCTATATTATTCTGCAAAATAAGGACAGGGCAGGACGGGTTAAAGCAATTTTTGATGAAAGAGGAACGTGTCTGTACGACCAGAACCGAAAAAAGGGAATTTTATGTTAAGAGTGGCAGGTGCATGTCTGATATTAGGTGCGTCCTCTTTGCTGGGCGTACAAAAAAGCAGGCAGTTTACAAAAAGAATCGAACAGCTTCAGGAATTACAGAGGATTGTTTTGTTGATTCAAGGAGAGATTCTTTATAAAAAGTCGGCCCTTCCAGAAGCGTTAAGAGGCAGTGCAGGAAAAGTAAAAGTACCGTTTGATTCTTTTTTAAGGAGGACAGCAGGACGGGCAGATGCCTTTGATGGAGTCCGATTTTCCAGTCTATTTGAGCGGGAAATGGAAGAGGAGTTAAAAAATACAGCACTTACAGGAGAAGATAAAGAGGAATTTGCCCGTTTTGGAGAATCCCTTGGATATCTGGATGTGGAAATGCAGAAAAATGCAATGAAGCTTTATTTAAAAGAACTCGAACAAAAAATTGAATATCTGCAAAAAGAAATCCCACAAAAAAGAAAATTGTATCAAAGTCTGGGAGTCATGGGGGGAATCTTTCTTTTAATTTTACTTTGGCAGTAAAAAATCAAAAAAAAAAGAAAAGCTGAAATTGCAGGGGAGGGAAGCACTTGGAAGTTACAATTTTATTTAAAATTGGAGCAGTCGGAATTCTTGTTTCGGTACTTTGTCAGATTTTAAAACACAGCCAGAGAGAAGAACTTGCTTTTCTCACCAGTCTTGCAGGACTTTTAGTCGTACTGTTCTGGGTGCTTCCCTATATTTACGAATTGTTTCAGACAATTGAAGATTTGTTTTCTTTATAGGGGGCAGGATGGAAGTTGTTAAAATTGTGATGATTGGAATCACAGGGGTTCTTTTGGCACTCTTTTTAAAAGAAAGTAAGCCGGAGTATTCCGTTTATCTAAGCCTTGCGGTTGGAATCTGTATTTTAGGCTATGCAGTGGAAAAGCTGTCCTATCTGTTTGAAAGTATCAAAAAAATACAGGAATTTCTTCCGGTAGATGAAAAGTATGTGATGGTTCTGCTTAAAATGACAGGAGCAACATACATTGGGCAGTTTTCATCAAGTATCTGCAAAGATGCCGGATATGCAGCAATTGCAGGACAGATTGAGTTATTTGTAAAACTTTATCTTATGGTGTTATCTTTACCGGTGTTATTGGCACTGGTTGAAACCATTCATAATTTTTTGTTATGAAAAAAAGGAATGATAAAAAAAAGAGAAGAGTCAGAGTAATACGAACGGTCTTGCTTTTATTCTGTCTGCTGATTGGAGCAAGTTTTGGATATCCGGTGCAGGCAGGGCAAGAACAAAGAGAACAGCAGGAAGAGGAAACAAGACAAAAGCTGATGGAAGATATGGAACTTGGACAAATGCAGGATGCGGTCAATCAGATTTTAAAAGAGGACAGCTTTTCGATAGAAGAAGTGTTAAGCCGGATTTTAAACGGGGAGTCTTTGTTTCAAAAAGAGACAATGAGTAAGTGGTTTAAAAATATAGTAAAAGCACAGCTTCAAAGAGAACAAAAGGCAATGTTTCAGGTTGTACTTTTGGTACTTCTTGCGGCTGTGTTTTCTAATTTTACAGCAGTATTTGGAGACGGAAAAACCGGAGAAACCAGTTTTTATATTACCTACATGCTTTTGCTTGCATTGCTGATAAAATCGTTTGGAAGCATGGGGATACAGCTAAAAGAACTGCTGGAAAATTTTATTTTATTTTTAAAGGCTTTGATGCCGTCTTATTTTCTTGCGGTTACAGCTTCCACAGGAAGTGCGACGGCAATGATTTTTTATGAAGCAGTGCTGTTTCTAATCTATGTGATTCAGGTTGTGTTTTTAAAAGCTGTGATTCCGGCGATTTATATCTGGGCACTTGTGGCCTTGGTAAACTATCTTCACAGCGAAGATTTTTTATCAAAGATGGCAGAATTATTGCAGACGTTGATTGAATGGAGCTTAAAAAGTTCCACGGCGGTAGTGATAGGGATGCAGTTGATTCAAAATATGATTGGACCGGCAATGGATTCTTTAAAACGGGATATTATTGGAAAAACAGCAGCTTCGATTCCTGGAATCGGAAATGCGATTAATGGGGTGACAGAAGTTGCTCTTGGAACTGCCGTGATTATCCGAAATGGAATCGGTGTAGTGGGGATTATTGTTCTGGTCTGTATTGGAATCCGACCGGTGATTCGTCTGGCTCTGCTTGCATTTTTATATAAACTTCTGGCAGCGGTAGTACAGCCGGTATCGGACAAGCGGATGACAGGAGCACTTAGCACAATTGGCAATGGCTATGTTTTATTTTTAAAAGTACTGCTTTGCATGGAGCTTTTGATTTTTATCACGATTGCGATTTTAAGTATTTCATTTATCGGAAAATAGTTGGTGAATGCGATGAGTGATGACAAGGCAGGAGATAAAAATCAGGCAGGTCAATATGGGAGGGGAGTCGATGTCAGAGAGAGTTTGTTCATGGCTGCAGAGTGTTGCCTGCTATTTTATCTTTCAGTCTGCACTTCTGCATTTTCTGCCAGAGGGCAGTTATAAGAAATACATTCAGTTTTATATGGGACTTTTATTTATCTGGGTTTTGGTTGTGACAGGAGGGAAACTTTTAGGAGCAGAGGAAACCATGTTTGAGATGCCGGATATGGAACTTCAAGGAGAGGCAGAAAACCAAAAAGAATGGGAACAGAAGGCTTATGATGCAGAAAACCGCTACTGGCAGGAAAGTAAAGAAGAGGTGGACCAGCCATGAAAGGATTGCCGGACAAGTTAAAAAAGGAATATCTGGCGGTTGCTCTGTTAATTGGAATCTTGTGTCTGATACTTGCAATTCCAACAAAAAAAGAGACAACGAATGACAAAAATGTGGTTACGGAAAATAAAAATGAAGAGTTAAAAGAAGGGGTGTGGCAGGAGCAGATTCAGGCAAGACTTCAAAGCATGCTCAATGAATCGGAAGGGGCAGGTGAGACGAAAGTATTTTTAACCTTTGAAAACAGCTGGGAAAATGTAGTAGAAAAAGATGAAAACCAGACGGTGTTTGAAAAAGATGCGACGGGAAATCAGACCCCTTATGTAAAAACACAAAAGTATCCGAAAATCAGCGGGGTTTTGATTCTTGCAAAAGGAGCAGATAATCCGGTAGTCGTACAGAATATTCAGGAGGCAGTGCAGGCATTATTTCAGGTAGAAGCCCATAGAATAAAAGTAATGAAAATGAATTAAAGGAGAAGCGTGGGTGAAAAAGATTTTTAAGAAAAATCAGGTGATTATTACTGCGCTGGCAATTATGATTGCGGTTGCCGGCTACATTAATTACTCAGATACGCATCTGGGAATGGATAAGGTACTACAGAAAACAAGTGCAGGTTCGGGTACTTCAGATACAGAGGCACAGGAAACTGCCGGAACAGATGGGATTGTGGAAGAGATTGACAGTCTGGATTATGATTTGACGGATGAAAGTGCCCTGTTAGAAGAAAATCAGGCAGCAGGAGACAATCAGACAGGAGAGGCAAGTGCATCCGCCGAGACACCTGGAGAAGCGGTATTAACAGGCGCATCCACGTTTGCAGCACAGGCAAAGCTGAATCGGGAGCAGGTACGTTCTGCAAATAAAGAAACACTGATGGGAATCATCAATAACGAAAATATAGGAGAGGATAAAAAACAGGAGGCAATTGCTTCAATGGTAGAAATGACAGACCTTGCAGAACAGGAAGAAGCCGCAGAACTTTTACTGGAAGCAAAAGGATTTGCAAACGTAGTGGTGAATCTGACCAATGAATCGGCTGACATTATTGTACCGCAGGAGTATATGGCAGATGATAAGCGGGCTCAGATTGAAGATATTGTAAAACGAAAAACATCTGTTCCGATAGAGAACATTGTAATTACACCGCTTGAGGCAGAAAGTTCGGATGGAGAATAATCAGGAATTAATCTTTTTAAAATCCTTGACACTGTTTGTGCGGTATACTAAAATATGCTAAGTGTTTACTTATGAAAATTTTAATTTGAGATAAAAAAAGAGAAGGAGGTCCCTTAAGTGGCTGACTATACAAAAGAAATTACAAAAAGAAGAACTTTTGCAATTATTTCCCATCCGGATGCAGGTAAGACAACTCTGACTGAGAAATTTCTTCTTTACGGAGGAGCAATTAACCTTGCGGGAAGTGTAAAAGGAAAGGCAACAGCACGTCATGCGGTTTCAGACTGGATGGAAATTGAAAAAGAAAGAGGTATTTCCGTTACGTCTTCCGTTCTTCAGTTTAATTATGACGGTTATTGCATTAACATATTGGATACTCCTGGACATCAGGATTTCTCGGAGGACACATATCGTACTTTGATGGCGGCAGACTCCGCAGTTATGGTCATTGATGCTTCAAAGGGTGTGGAAGCTCAGACCAGAAAACTGTTTAAAGTTTGTGCGATGCGCCATATTCCAATTTTTACTTTTATTAACAAAATGGACAGAGATGCAAACGATACCTTTGATTTACTGGATGATATCGAAAAAGAACTTGGAATCCCAACCTGCCCGATTAACTGGCCGATTGGTTCCGGTAAAAAATTCCGTGGTGTTTATGACAGAAATACAGAAAAAGTGCTGACATTCTCAGATACCATGAAAGGAACAAAAGAGGGAATCGAAGAAGAAATCGGAATTGATGAAGCACATTTGGATGATATAGTGGATGCAGAACAGAAAGAACAGTTATTAGAAGAAATTGAACTGCTCGATGGTGCAAGTGCAGAATTTGACCAGGAATTAGTCAACAAAGGAAAGCTCTCACCGGTATTTTTTGGTTCTGCACTTACCAACTTTGGTGTGGAGACATTTTTGAAACATTTCTTAAAGATGACTTCTTCCCCGCTTCCAAGAAAAGCAGATATCGGAGAGATTGACCCGATGAAAGAAGATTTCTCTGCCTTTGTATTTAAAATTCAGGCAAATATGAATAAAAACCATCGTGATCGAGTTGCATTTATGAGAATCTGTTCCGGTAAATTTGAGGCATCCAAAGAGGTGTATCATGTACAGGGCGAGAAAAAAATGCGTCTTTCCCAGCCACAGCAGATGATGGCACAGGACCGTCACGTGGTAGAAGAGGCCTATGCCGGTGATATTATCGGTGTATTTGACCCGGGTATTTTCTCGATCGGTGATACAGTATGTACACCAGGAAATAAATTCCAGTATGAGGGAATCCCGACTTTCGCACCGGAACACTTTGCAAGAGTACGTCTGCTTGACAGTATGAAGAGAAAGCAGTTTGTAAAAGGAATCAACCAGATTGCGCAGGAAGGTGCGATTCAGATTTTCCAGGAAATTATGGGTGGAATGGAAGAAATCATTGTCGGAGTTGTCGGTGTGCTTCAGTTTGATGTCTTAAAATATCGTCTGGAAAATGAATACAATGTGGATATCCGTCTTGAGGCACTGCCTTATGAACATATTCGCTGGATTGCAAATAAAGAAGAAGTAAAAGTGGATAAGATCATTGGAACCTCTGATATGAAAAAAGTTACTGATCTTAAGGGAAATCCGCTGCTCCTCTTTGTAAATTCCTGGAGTGTGGGTATGACAGAGGACAGAAATCCTGGCTTAATATTAACGGAATTCAGTAAATAACCCTTTTCATTTATCTGTCGATTTGGTATAATGAACAAAGATTAAAGAATCCCTCAGGAGGTTTTCAGATGGCAGAGAAAAGAATAACATATAAAATACAGGATTTAGGAGGCATTGGTGAGGTCCAGATCGCAGATGAAGTGGTCGCTATCATTGCCGGACTTGCTGCTACGGAAGTAGACGGAGTTGCTTCCATGGCAGGCAATATCACAAACGAACTGGTAAGCAAACTTGGAATGAAGAATCTTTCC
>JAIIAN010000544.1 GCA_022717655.1 Bacillota bacterium
TGGGAATTTTGCGTTGGCCGCAGCCCGAGCAATGAAAAACTATGCTCAAAACGACATGAGTGCGAAAGAAATTGCAGAAAATGCGTTAAATATTGCCGCAGATATCTGTATCTTTACTAATCATAATATTATCGTAGAAGAACTGTAAGAGGTGAGTAGATATGTATGAATTAAAACAAACACCAAGACAAATCGTAAGTGAATTAGATGAATATATCGTAGGACAGCACGCAGCAAAAAAATCTGTTGCCGTTGCTTTGCGTAACCGCTATCGCCGTTTGCAGTTAGATGAAAAAATGCAACAAGATATTACACCAAAAAATATGCTGATGATCGGACCTACAGGGGTCGGTAAAACAGAAATCGCACGACGTTTGGCAAAAATCGTCAATGCACCATTTGTCAAAGTCGAAGCAACAAAATTTACTGAAGTCGGTTATGTCGGAAGAGATGTAGAATCAATGGTTCGGGATTTAGTAGAAAATGCGATCCAAATCGTAGAAAAAGAGCAGTACAGCCGTGTATACACAAGTGCTAAAAAAAATGCTGAAAAACGTTTGGTAAAAATCTTAGTGCCTGGTATAAAAAAAGAACAGAAACAATCCACTAATCAATTTGAACAAATGATGAATCTTTTTAATGCTAGTCAGCAAAATACCGCTGAACCGCAAGAAGAAGTGACAGAAGATATTCGGATCAACCGCCGTACAATTTTGGAACAACTACAAAAGGGATTACTGGACAATCGTGAAGTAACCATTGAAGTCGAAGATCAAAAGAAACCTGCACCAATGATGAACAATGGATTGGAGCAAATGGGGATCGACCTAAATGAAACTCTAGGTGCTTTGACACCGAAGAAAAAAGTGGAACGGACGGTAACAGTCAAAGAAGCTTTAGACATATTGCCAATCGTCGAAGGTTCACAAGTAAATACAAAATACGGGATCATCCAAACAGATCATGTCTTATTCATTGCTTCAGGAGCGTTCCATTTATCTAAACCGAGTGATTTGATTCCAGAACTCCAAGGGCGTTTCCCAATACGGGTAGAATTAGATGATTTGACAGCTGAAGATTTTGTGAAAATTCTGACTGAACCGAATAATGCTTTAATAAAACAATATGTAGCATTGATTGGTACAGAAAATGTGTCAGTTACGTTTACAAAAGAAGCAATTGAACGGATCGCTCAAATCGCTTTCGATGTCAACCGTGACACAGATAATATCGGCGCACGCAGACTGCATACCATTTTGGAAAAACTACTAGAAGATCTATTATTTGAAGCACCAGATATGCAAATGGGAGAAATAACGA
>JAIIAN010000545.1 GCA_022717655.1 Bacillota bacterium
TATAAAGTTCAAGAAAATGCTATCGTCAAAACAATGGATGATGTTATGGCAGGAGTGTCAGGCAATATCAGAGGAGAAAAAGGCAATAGGATTCTGGTTTAAAATAAAGACATTTTTCAAGTATGGCGTAACACACTGGAGTTTTTATAAGCAGGAATTTTCAAAGATAATTACAACATTTCAGGCTATGTATTATAAGGCAAAAGAAAAAGAATTATCTGAGCAGATTTCAGATATTGAAGGATATTTAAATGGTGTTGATAAGCATTTGCTTGACGATTTATGTGACAATTCAATGGTTTTACTAAAAGACAAGCTGGCAAGAAGATATGAAGGGAATGAAAGCCGGAGAGTATTTAGCGATGATAATCTGTGGAAGGAATCCAATGATGTACTGAAGGAGTATCCGGTTATATTAAGTACCACATTTTCTTCAAGAAACAGTCTGAATTCAGATGTGGTATATGATTATCTTATTATGGATGAGGCATCACAGGTAGATATTGCAACAGGGGCTTTAGCACTTTCTTGTGCGAGAAATGTGGTTATTGTGGGAGATACTAAGCAGCTTCCAAATGTTGTTACAGAAGATATGAAGGCTAGAGCAAAAGCTATATTTGATACATATAATCTGAAAGAAGGATATCAGTTTACAAAGAGCTTTTTGCAGTCAATTCTGGATATTATGCCTGATGTAACACAGACATTATTGCGAGAGCATTATAGGTGTCATCCTAAAATAATTAATTTCTGTAATCAGAAATTTTATCGTGGTGAACTGATTATTATGACAAAGGATAATGGTGAAGATGATGTTTTGTCAGTGGTGAAAACAGTTGCCGGAAATCATGAACGAAATCATTACAGTCAGCGTCAGATAGATGTTATAAAAAATGAAATTATGCCTAAATGTAACTTCAATCCGGAAGAAACGGGGATTATTGCTCCGTACAGGAATCAGGTTGAAGCATTGAACAGGGAGATAACAGATATTGATGCAGCTACCGTACATAAGTTTCAGGGCAAGGAGAAAGACAATATTATAATATCCACTGTTGATGATGAAATATCAGATTTTGCAGATGATCCATATTTGATTAATGTTGCTGTTTCAAGGGCAAAAAAGAAACTGATGCTGGTTGTGACTGGAAATGAACAGTCAAAAGAACGTAATATAACAGATTTAATAGATTACATTCAGTATAATAATTTTGAAATTGTTGAGAGTAAGATTTATTCAATTTTTGATTATCTATACAAGCAGTATACTGAGGAAAGAATAGCATATTTGCAGAAATATAAAAAAATATCAGAATAT
>JAIIAN010000546.1 GCA_022717655.1 Bacillota bacterium
GCATGGGGGCCATGGCCCAAGACTTGGACAAGTATCCCTGGTTAGACACATCCAAGTCTTTTCACGAGCGAGCCGTTTTGCTCTGCAAGGCCCTCACTCTTCGCGAGAAGGTAGACCAGTTGGGAAACATCGTTTCCGAACCCGTGAAGCGCGATGGCGTCACCATCCTGCCTTCGTACCAATATTGGAACGAAGCCATCCATGGTGTGGCTCGCTCGGGGGCGGCCACCAGTTTCCCAGAGTCGAAGGCCATGTCTTCCACCTGGGACCGACAGCTCATCTACAACTGCGCCTCCGTCACATCCGATGAGGCCCGCCGTTACTATCTCGACACCAACAAGGGATTGAACTACTGGTCGCCCACCATCAACATGGCCCGCGACCCCCGTTGGGGACGTGAGGAAGAGAACTATGGCGAGGACCCTTTCTTGACGGGCGAGCTCGCCGTACCTTTCATCCGTGGTTTCCAGGGCGACAACTTCGACGGCACACGCAACACGCCTTATCTAAAGCTCGTGGCTTGCGCCAAGCACTTCGCCGCCAACAACTATGAGCAGGGACGACAGTCCACCACTTCGTTCGTCAACGAGAAGAACATGCGCGAGTATTATCTGCCAGCCTTCGAGGTTTGTGTCAAGGATGCTCACGTCAAGTCGCTCATGTCGTCTTACAACGCTCTCTCCATCGACCCTACCGAAAAGAATGCGGCAGGCGTAGGCTATGTCGATGGCAAGGGCGGTCTTCCTATGTCGGCCAACAAGATGCTACTTACCGACATCCTGCGCAAGGAGTGGGGATTTGATGGCTATGTCACATCCGACTGCGCCGCCATCGCTTGCATCCACCGTGCCACCAAGCACCTCTACTTCGGCAACTATACAGCCGGCACACTGGCCGATGGTACAGACGTGGCATCCATCCACGCACCTTATGCCGCCAGCACCGCCGACGAGATACGTATGGAGGCTCGTTCCACAGCTCTCGCCATCAAGGCCGGTTGCAATACCAACTGCGAGTTCAAGGCCCGCTCTTCCGTCTATCAGCGTGCAGGCATCAATGCCACCAGCCTCGACCTGCAGGGTTACGACAATCTGACCGAGGAGGACATCGATAATGCGCTCATCCCGATGCTGGAGACTCGCTTTGCCCTGGGCGAGTTTGAGAAGGACGACTGCCCTTGGAACAGCAACGTACCAGCCCTCGAGACTCCCGAGCACCAGGCCATGGCACTGAAAGCTGCACAGGAGGCCATCGTACTGATGAAGAACGAAGGCAACCTACTGCCTATCTCCAAGGACAAGAAGGTGGCGCTCATCGG
>JAIIAN010000547.1 GCA_022717655.1 Bacillota bacterium
CACCATGCTCAACTTTGGCGTGAAGACAGCTGCCACCACCCCCGTGTCGGTGTGCTGGGGCAGCGGCGAACCCGAGCTTTATGTGGTAAAGGCTGGCGAGACCTACTATTTCGACGAGAACGCCATCGGCACCGATGTGACCATCTATGGCGACATCACGTCGCTCCTTGCCGACAGCTATCCTGACAGCGAGGACATTGGCCTGAACGTGGACAACAAGATCAGCGCTGTTGACCTGAGCGGCAACGAGCTGCTCACAAAGGTTGTTCTCTACGGCAACCCCCTCAGCTCTATCGACGTCTCAAACCTCGTGAACCTTGAGCACCTTGACATAGCGACATTGGGCGACGGTGTGCTCGAGACCGTAAACCTGGGCAACAACCCCAAGCTCACCGAGCTCCTGTGCTACAACAACAAGATCGCTTCGCTCGACCTGACCAAGTGTCCTGAGCTCGTGAGCGTAGATGCCAAGAACAACCTCATTTCTGACATCAACCTCAGCAACAACGGCAAGCTGCAGCAGCTCAACCTCACCAACAACCAGCTCTCCGACATCGACGTGAGCAACCTCACGGCTCTCACCGACCTGCTCCTCGCGGGCAACAAGCTCACCAAGCTCGACGTGTCGAAGAACACCGGACTGATAGAGCTGCGCGTGGGCAGCAACAAGCTCACACAGCTCGACCTGAGCAACAACACCAAGCTCATGGTCGTTACGTTCCAGGACAACTACATGCACCATCTCGACCTGAGCGCATGCAGCAACCTGCGTCAGGTCAACTGTGGCAACAACGGCATGTCGGCATGTGAGCTCGACGACTTCTTCTACACCCTGCCCCAGTATCCCGACATCTCTGCCGACGAGGCCATTCAGGGCGCAACGCTCCGTCTGAACGAGGGCAAGGAAGAGCGTCCCAACAGCTACGACACCTGCGACAGCTCCATCGCCGTGTCGAAGGGCTGGACCTTGAACGCCGGTGGCGACGCTTCTGGCTGTGAGACAGCCTACATAACCATCATAGGTTCTCCTGACGGCACAACCAAGTTCTTCGATGCCGACAACAACGAGGTGAAGTCGGGCGACAAGGTGCTCAAGAACACCACCATCCGCGTGGAGGCCACTCCCAATGCCGGCTTCAAGTATGACGGTCTGCGCATTGACGGTGAAATCAAGGCCAAGGCCAAGAGCTTCAAGGTGCTGAGATACACCAAGGTAGAGGTGGGCTATTCTCCCTCAAGCACAGGCATCGACAACGTCACAGCCGCTGAGCTGGGCGCCGAGGTTAAGGCCGGCAACGGCACCATCGCCGTGACAGC
>JAIIAN010000548.1 GCA_022717655.1 Bacillota bacterium
TATAATGAAAAAGAAGAAACTTTGGTTGTCACGGTTGAATTGTAACAACGACAGAAGAATGTCAAGATAAGTATTGCTCAGTCTGCGTTGACCATTACCAACTTGGGCTATTTGCGAATGATATACAATATCGGTATCGTTGCGTTTGTCGTTTTTATAAACCACAATGGCACGATAAATCCAAACTGCAAACTTGTAGAGAAAATTTTTCTCAACAGCATCAAGGGGATTGTTTTCATCCAAGTTAGCAATGCTTTCTGGCTTATACTTTCCAAATACAAGTTCTTGCCCTTCAACATCTTTGAGCAATACCTTGGGGAGGATGAAGACACAATCCTTCAGTAGAGTATTGTAGAAATACCCTACATAATGAACGGACACCTTGCCCTCAACATTCTCTAACGCATCAATACCATAGAGAATGTCCTTTATATTGGCTACGTTGTATTGATATTCTTCTATCAGTATGCGCATTATTTTATAATTTTCTTAATAGTAATACCCCAATTTTTCTCATTTACTAATTTCATGAGAATATCAGCTTTACCATTGCTGCCGTATCCATTACGAGCAACATAAATAGGTGTTCCATAACAATTTACAGCATCAGAACGCTTACTGTTATCTGTACGTGAATCAAATTGTTCCTTAGTCTCTATGAAATGAGGCACAATACTGCCTAATGAAGTCCATTTTTCATAAACCTCTTGGGCTGTAATGTCTGGATTTAACTTAACATATTCTTTTATACATTCTATAGCCAATTTGTTTTTGGCACATTCTGCGCCATCATTTACAGTAAACTTGTCATAGTTCCTGCTGTTTGATTCTGGCGTATTACCATCCTCATCTTCTATTTCACTTTCCTCTTTAGAGATTTCTATTGGTATGAGCCCAAGGTTTTTCAAGAATAAAGCAACCTTCTCTTCTACTACTTTTGAGTTCTTACCTTCTGAGGTATAGAATTTGTCGAAAGACAATTTACTTCCATCCTCGTCATTGAAAATGGCATCACCAAACTCGTAGTCCTTAAATACATCGTTCCACAAGTAAAAGATAACCTTACCGACAAATGTCTTTGCAGATATAACACCATCCTGCGCCTTACAGAAGAAATAACCAAGTTTCTTATCCTCAGAATTGGTCGTCGTGCCAATCTTCTTGTTTATTGTATCAAGGAACTGCCACCAATCATAACAATTACCGCCAACCGCTATAGTCCAATCCTTTTCGCCATTAGATATAGGCATATAAGTCCAGTCCCAACGACGCTTGAAAGCTGAGTCTATCGGGAACAGACTTTGGTCACTTG
>JAIIAN010000549.1 GCA_022717655.1 Bacillota bacterium
ATACAATCATATTCCTCTATTTTATTTAAAATTTCTTCTTTTGAAAGTGAATCAAGAGACTCCGTCACCTGATCCGGTACACTTTCATATTGCTCATCATTTTCAATAATAATCGCATCTACTTTGCTTCCCATATTATTGAGAATTTTTTTAATTCCAGTCACTGTCCCTGAAACAGATGCATGAATCGGTGCAGATACAAATCCGCCCGCCTCCGCAATCATCTGTCCCGCCAACACATGGTCTCCTTTCTTAACGACCGGTTTTGCCGGAGCACCAATGTGCTGGGATAATGGATAAACCAGCTCTTTTCCCGGAGCATAGTCCGTTATGGGTTTTTCTTTTGACAGTTCTTTTCCGTCATAAGGATGTACTCCACCCCTAAAGGTTAAAAACGCCATATATAGTTCCTCCTTTACTTTGAAATTCGTTTTTCATGTCTTTTTCCAGACTTTCTTTCTAAATGATGTCTGAATTCAGTCTTCAATCCGGGATACGCCTGTATCATACGTTTTCTAACAGGATTGGTCTCTTTACGAATCGTGATATATTTTTCTTTAAATTCATCCATGCGTTTTTCCAGTTCTGCACGCATTCCTTCATAAGTTTCCGGCAATTGCAGCTGTTTTTTCTCAAGCTGTGATGAAAATTCTGCTTTCTTCTCTGCAATGCGCTCTGCCAGTTCTGCTGCATTTATCACACGTAATTCATCCAGTTTCTCACGAACTTCCTCTTTTGTCTCATATAATTTGGTTGTATGAAGATAACTACTTAAATCCTCCAGCATATCTTCCACTTTTCCAAAGGCTTTGCTTAAATTGAACGCTGTTACTGCAGAACTTCCAAAGTCAACTGCATATAACACACTTACAATGGAAATTCCAACTTTTCCCACAGACACAGGATAAAGTCCTGTAATCCATTCCACAAACGGCTGAAATACATAAAACAGTAACACCGTAAATGCACCCCATGCAATGGATGACCCCAGACAGATATATCCCTGAAGATTAAATGGCTTTTTACTGTAATCCCACCATCGGGTATGAAAAATCGCTTCCATCAGCCAGCCTGTTATGTACTCTAACACCGTTGCAACAATCACTCCACCGAAATACAAAATCAGTATATTTTCGTCAAAATCTTTCAAGATTAAATATACACTGATTGCTCCGAACCCATAAATGGTACACAATGGACCATTTATAAAACCTCTGTTTATTATCTTTTTTGCTTTTGCGGACACGTAACAGGATTCCCACAACCATCCCAGAAAGCTGTAGATAAAAAACCAGTTTATGATATAATAC
>JAIIAN010000550.1 GCA_022717655.1 Bacillota bacterium
GTTATATTGTTTATTTTATTTTTTCTGTTCTTGTATAACTAAAAGACGGATTCCTAGATAATCTTACGTAAATAGTCTTTCATTTCTTTTGTAGAGTGATAGATATGAGTCTCTACCGTACGTTTGCTCAACTGTAGTTTTTCCACGATTTCATCGGTGGAGAAACCTTCGTGCTTATACATTTTATATACGTTAGCACGCTTGGTTGGCATTTGGGCAAGATAACGCTGCTCGAAAGAAAGAATGTCGGCAGCCTCTACTCTGCGCGCAACAGAAGAGCAGTCGTGACCAACCATGGAAAGTTTCATTTGCTTTTCTGTTTCACGCACGAATGCCTTATGACGGGCATCATCGATAATCATGCGCTTCGCCATCACGAAAATTAAATTCTTGGCTGTGTCCTCTGAAATAACATCCAGAGACATCACCTTGAGAAAGAGATCCTGAAGCATGTCTTCTGCAGCCATCACATTGTGTGTATAGCTCACAAGATACTGCTTGAGGTCGGTGTAATACTTCTCATATATAGAAGCCACCAAACCACGGTTTTGAAGATTGTAGTCTTGTTCCATATCGAATAACAGTTTTATTTTGCATTCATTTTTAGGTGTAACTCTCTGAATCACGGTTGCAAAGATATAACCTTTTCCGATACGAAGCAACATTTTAGACAATAAGTACCGCCAACTGGTTTTTCAATAAGTCCAATTCATTTAATCTACTAAACATCAGACACTTGCAAGTACCGATTAAGCAGTCTATCTAAATTAGGCGAAGCTATGAGTGTAGCTTTATACACCCAAAACTTCGCCTTTCACTAACACATACCGACACTTTATCGTGGCATCACGCCAACCATTCTTTTACCTTTTTACCCTTTTACTTTTTTACCTTTTTCATATATTCCGTAGGTGTCATTCCCTCCACACGCCGGAAAGTACTGAAGAAGCTAGACTTCTTGAATCCGCATTTCTCGCTCAAAGCCGTCAGGGTAAATTTCTTATATTCACCCTCGGCTATCAGGCGTTTGAACTCTTCCAGGCGATACCTGTTGATAAACTCATAATAGTTCTCCTTGATATAGAGACTAAACACCTGGCTCAATTTGCTCGAAGATAAACCAAGCACTTCGGCAAGGTCGCTCATCTTCAGCTCAGGGTTGGTATAACAGCGATTCTCCTCGATGTAAGATTTCATGCGCTCTACTATATTAGCGAATTCCTGCTCATCCACCTTCACACGAGCATACTTCTGAGTACTCAAAGAAGTATCACTATTGGATTCTTCACTCTTTACTCTTCGTTCTTCA
>JAIIAN010000551.1 GCA_022717655.1 Bacillota bacterium
TAAAGGGACCGCATTTCCGGCTTCCGCCTTTGTCTCTGTGGTCAGCCGTTCAATCTTTCCGTCCCTCATGTGAACCCGGATCACACAGCGGCCTCCACAGTTGTTTCTTCCGGTAGTGTTAATAATGGTTTCCTGGAAATCCCGGTTCTGGCTTTCTGAATGATCAGGTGTTTCTGAGTGACTCTGACAGTTTTGTAGATAATTCTGATCTTGTTTCTGTTCCATTTCGATTTCCTTTCTATCGTCCCGTAATCCCCGTAAACCACAACACATCTATGTACAGTTCCAAACGCCTGATGTCTCCGCCGTCACCATTTTCCCATATTTCCCTAGAATTTCCGGCTTCCGCCTCCATGCGTCCGTCCGCTGCTGGAATGGTGGGTGGAACTTCGTCCTGCAGAAGAAGAATGACTGCTTCCGCCGCTTCTGGAACCGGAACTTCCTGTATTTCTCGGAATGATCCGGCTGGTCACATGTTTATTGACCAGGTTATCGGTCTGAGTGCCATAGACCATATGGCTGTCAGCCCGGTATGCCAGGTTATGGTTTGCCACCTGTCCTTTGCTCTCTTCCATGTTGTACTGGCGCTTCACACCCAGGCACACACTGGCCGCGACACCAGCCGATACCGCAAATGCGATCAGAAATTCATACCACCGGATGCTGCGGTACACGCTGACTTTCCCTGTCTCCGTATCATAATTGTACTGTCCGTCCTGAATCCCCTTGGCTCCATAATACTCAGCATCATCCAGAAATGCCTGGACAGAAGCCACGTAATCCCCCTGGGATACGCCATTGTAAGCATCATCCAACATGGATTCAATCACCCGGTCCGTGAAAATGCGGATGGCGTCGCCGCTGGTGGACAAGGCGATCTCCCGGTTATCCATGTCAATCAGAAATAAAATACCATTTTTCTTAAGACCTGTTCCGAAACCGCCATCATCAAAGAAATCATCTGCGTATTCCTGGGCCGTTTTTCCGTCTGCTTCTTCCGTGGTCACCACCACCACATCGAAATTCATGCTTTTCCGGATGCTGGTAAGCTGATCCTCGATGTCCGTGACCTCTGATGAGGAGAGAAGTCCCGCCTGGTCATAGACGCGGCCGCCTTTGCTGTCCGGCGTCATGGTTTCCTGGGCATATGCGGTAATCCCTGTTAATTCCGCCAATCCACGCTCAAAGCCACTGCCGGTCATATTGCCTTTTAAGCTGCCAAAAACTATCACCAGACACATACACAGTACCACCAACACGGTCAATCTGGCCATAACCCCGCGTCCACTATTGCCCTTGTTCTGGTTAT
>JAIIAN010000552.1 GCA_022717655.1 Bacillota bacterium
AAATAGGTTATAAAAAAATAGAAGAATATTTTAATGAAATGTTTAATAAACAAATAAATAGCAGAATAGAAAGAGACACTATAGCAGAAATTAATATATTGGATTTGTATTTTAAATTCAAAGATGATGAGTGTGTATATACAAACCTAAATTATTCGAATAAAAGAAATATATATTTTATAGATAACCCTTTTATTTTTGATAGAAATGATTATCCATATTCTTTGTCTATACAAGAATCGCATTTAATAAATAATATATTATATTCAGAAAAACCAAGTACCTCAGATAAAATTTTAACAGAAGAAAAATTAAAAAATATATATGATAAATTATCAAATGCAGTAAATGGTAAAATTGTAGAAAAAGATAAAGATTTTTATTTGGAAGAAGATTTCCTTTATGAGCCTATATCAGTACATAATCTATCAGCAGGTTTAAAATCTTTTGCTATTATAAAAATGCTGTTAGAGAGAAATGCATTAAAAGAAGATGATATTTTAGTATTAGATGAACCTGAAATACATCTTCACCCTAAATGGCAGCTTTTATATGCTGAGATAATAGTGCTTTTACAAAAAGAATTTAATATATATATTTTAATAACTACTCATAGCCCTTATTTTTTGGAAGCTATAGAGATGTATTCAAAACTACATGGTATGCAGGAAAAAACTAATTATTATTTATCAGATATAGAAAATAAATATTCTGTTTTTAAGTTGGTAAATGAAACTATAGAAGATATATATAGTTTAATGGCTCAACCTATAGAAGAATTGGAAGATTTAGAAAATAGTTTTAATGAGTAATTTTGATAAAGTAATTTTATTATGAGACAAGATATAATAGATAGTTTGCCTGATATATTAAAAAATAATATAGATACTCTAAAAAATACTTCTTTAGATACTACTGATAACACTTATTATATGACAAATAGTGAATTTACGGCTATTAATTTTGATGAAGTTGCGAAGTGTTATAAAGATGATAAATATTTGAATTATATGCCCGCTTCTAATGATGCATTATATATTATGGATAATAGTCATTTCTATTTTTTAGAGTTTAAAAATGGTAAAATTGAAGAAGATAATATAAGAACAAAAATATATGATAGTTTATTTATATTGTCAGATATAAAATATAATAACGGATACAAATATATAAACAGCATAGTTGAGTTTTCAAAATCAAATATAGAATATATATTGATTTATAATATTGAAAAACATGGAAAATTAAGTTTTAATAGCCATTTTCAACAAAAAGCAAATAAGAAAACAAAATCATACGGTAAAGTAT
>JAIIAN010000135.1 GCA_022717655.1 Bacillota bacterium
GTCCCTATCTTGACGAAGAGAAAAAAATCAGAGTGCGTGTTTTTAATTCGGATGGAAGTGAAGCAGAGCGGGCTGGAAATGGAATCCGGATTTTTGCAAGATATTTAAAAGATGCCGGTTATACATTAAGTGAGAGGCTGACACTGGAGACCGCAGGAGGAAGCGTAAAGGTTCGTTTTTTAAATGATGACGGAAGCCGGATTCAGGCAGATATGGGGAAAATGAGTTTTGGAGAAGAAAAAACGGTGACATTTGGGGAAGAGCAGTACTCTGCCTTTACTGCGTCAATCGGAAATCCTCACTGTGTGATTCCGGCAGAAGAAATCAGTCGTGAGAAAGTCTGTAAACTTGGAAAGAAAATTGCGGAATCTAAGATGTTTAAGAATGGAATTAATGTGATGTTGCTTCAGGTAGAAGATAAAAATAATCTTAATATTGAAATTTTTGAAAGAGGAGCCGGTTATATTCTGGCATCTGGAACCTGCAGTTGTGCTGCCGCAGCTGTTGCGTATAAAAAAGGCTGGATTGGTCAGGATGTAATGGTGCACATGCCAGGTGGAAAACTGTGGATTCAGATTGATGAAAATTGGAATCTGAAAATGACCGGAAGTGTGGAAAGTATTGGAAGTGTGAAACTGACCAAAGAATTTGAGAGAAAATTGGGATTTTAAATAATTACTATTTTGAACTGCTTATGTTATACTCTTAAGAGCAATATTGTTCTAATGCAGATTTTAGGAGGATATAACATGAGCAGTTTTGATTATGGCAAAGTAAAAAATCCAGAGTATTTTCAGGAAAACAGAGTGGAAGCTCATTCTGACTACAAGTATTATGCATCCATGGAAGAGATGCTGCAAAAAGAGGAAAATTATAAATATGACTTAAATGGTCTTTGGAAATTTCATTATGCAAAAAATTATGAGAGCAGTATAAAAGGATTTGAAAAAACAGAATACAATTGCAAAAACTGGGATGATATCCGTGTACCGGCGCATATTCAAATGGAGGGATATGGAGAGCCTCAGTATGCAAATGTACAGTACCCTTGGGAAGGCTGGGAAGAAGTCAAATTAGGAGAAATCCCAACTCGTTTTAATCCGGTGGCAAGCTATGTGAAATATTTTGAAGTGCCGGAAAACATGAAAGGAAAACGAGTTTTTATTTCTTTTCAGGGAGCAGAAAGCGGACTTGCAGTCTGGTTGAATGGAACATTTATAGGCTACAGTGAAGATAGTTTTACTCCGTCAGAGTTTGAGTTGACCGATGCTCTTTGGGATGGAGAAAACAAGCTTGCAGTACAGGTCTTTAAATTTACAAGCAGCAGTTGGTGTGAGGATCAGGATTTCTTCCGTTTTTCCGGGATTTACAGGGATGTGTATCTGTATACGATTCCAGAAGTACATGTCCGTGACATGAGAGTACGAACTTTACTGGACGAAACTTTTACAAAAGCAGATTTGGAACTGGTTTTAAAAGGAGTTGGAAACGGAAACGTTAAGATTTGTTTAAGTAAAGATGGAGAAGTAATTGTGAATGCAAAAGGGGCACTTGAAAGTGAAAGCAGGTTTGTAATTTTGGTAGAACAGCCAAAATTATGGAGTGCAGAAGCACCGGAGTTATATGATTTACTCATTCAAGTGTTTGATGAAAATCAGAAGCTTATGGAAGTGATTCCATACCGCGTGGGATTCCGCAGATTTGAGATGAAAGGCAATATTATGACCTTAAATGGCAAACGAATTGTCTTTAAAGGAGTCAACCGTCATGAATTTAGTTCTGTAACAGGACGTCATGTTTCAAGGGAAGAATTAATCAAAGATCTGGTGACGATGAAACAGAATAACATCAATGCAATTCGTACCTGTCATTATCCGGATGGTTCTGATATTTATGAGTTATGTGATGAATACGGAATTTATATGATTGCTGAAAATAATATGGAAACACATGGAAGCTGGGATACTCAGGCAGGAAAAGAGCATCCGGATTATACCAATGTTGTTCCGTGTGATAAAGAAGAATGGAAAGGCATGTTGTTAGATCGTGTCAATTCCATGTATCAAAGAGATAAAAACCATCCGGCAATTCTTATCTGGTCCTGTGGAAATGAGTCCTTTGGCGGAAGTGTAATTTATGAAATGTCAGAGTTTTACCGAAATGAGGACCCGACCCGTCTGGTACATTATGAAGGTGTGTTTAATGACAGAAGATATAACGATACCAGTGATATGGAAAGTCAGATGTATCCGTCAGTAGAAAGTATCAGGGAATTTTTGAAAAAGGATAGAAGCAAGCCATTTATCTGCTGTGAGTATACACATGCAATGGGAAATTCCTGTGGTGCAATGCATAAATACACGGATTTGACAGATACAGAACCATTATATCAGGGCGGATTTATCTGGGATTATATTGACCAGTCCATTTATAAAAAAGACCGCTACGGGGAAGAATTTCAGGCTTATGGCGGAGATTTTGATGATCGTCCGTGCGATTATAATTTTAGTGGAAATGGAATTGCTTATGGAGGAGACAGAGAGCCATCTCCGAAAATGCAGGAAGTAAAGTTCAATTACCAGAACATTACTGCCATTGTAGAAAAAACACAGGTTACAGTTGAAAATAAAAATTTATTTGTGAATACAAATCAGTTTGACTGTGTGGCAGTGCTTGAAAAAGATGGAAAAGAACTTGCAAGAAAACAGCTTGAAACAGATGTAGCACCACTTAGTAAAAAAACATATCCGCTTCCATTTGAAGTTCAGACTCTGTCAGGAGAGTATGTAATAACAGTAGCATTTCTGCTAAAAGAGGATACAGTCTGGGCAAAACGAGGTCATGAAGTTGCATTTGGACAGGGTGTATATGAGGTCGAAAAACCAGTGCAGATTCCAAAGGGTGAATTAGAGGTGGTTAAGAGTACACATAATATTGGAATCCATGGAGATGGCTTTCAAGTGATGTTCTCCTACTTAAATGGCGGACTGGTATCCTATGTGTATGGTGGAAAAGAAATGATAAAAGCGATTCCAAAACCAAATTTCTGGAGAGCACCAACCGATAATGACTATGGAAATCTGATGCCAATGCGTTATGGACAGTGGAAGCTGGCAAGCCTGTATTTATCGCATAAAAAACCAGAGGGTGGAATGTATGAACCAAAGCTGGAAGTAAAAGAACATTCTGCAGTTGTAAGTTTTACTTATTATCTGCCGACGACTCCACAGGCAGAGTGTGAACTTTCTTATGAAGTATTTGCAGATGGAACAATTGAGACAACCCTTTGTTATGAGCCGGTAAAAGAATTAGGAGATATGCCGGAATTTGGCGTGATATTTAAATTTGACGCAGATTATAATCAGGTAACCTGGTATGGAATGGGACCGGAAGAGACTTATGTTGACAGAAACAAAGGTGCAAAACTTGGCATTTATCAAAATAAAGTAGAAGAGAATATGGCAAAATACCTGGTTCCGCAGGAATGTGGAAATAAAACAGGGGTACGCTGGGCAAAAGTAACGGATAGAAAAGGCAGAGGCATGCTCTTTAAGGGAGATAAAATGGAATTTTCTGCACTTCCTTATACTCCGCATGAAATTGAAAATGCACTACATCCGTTTGAATTGCCGAAAGTACATTATACAGTAGTAAGAGCTTCTATTCAGCAGATGGGCGTTGGTGGAGACGACAGCTGGGGTGCAAAAACACATCCGGAATATCTGCTGGATGTAAGCCAGAAAAAAGAATTTAAATTTTCCTTTAAGGGAATTTAATCAAGGCAGATTACGAATATTCGCCTGACAGGAATTTTTAAAAGAAAGAGGATAAAGTGAACGAGCAGATTAAATTTGGAAAGATGCTTCATGGAGGAGATTATAATCCGGAGCAGTGGCTGGACAGCCCTGAAATTTTAAAGAAAGATATCGAATATTTTAAAAAGGCAAAAATTAATGAAGTCTCCATGGGAATTTTTTCGTGGGCAGTATTAGAACCGGAAGAAGGAAGATATGAATTTGACTGGATGGAGAAACTGCTGGATTTGATGCAGGAAAATGAAATTTCAGTACTTTTGGCAACTCCTTCCGGTGCAAGACCAAAGTGGATGGCAGACAAGTATCCGGAAGTATTAAGGGTAGATGAAAATCGGAATCGTATCTTTTTTGGAGAGCGTCATAATCATTGTTATACATCTCCGGTTTATAGAGAAAAAGTGTATCAGATGAATTATGAACTGTCAAAACGCTTTGGACATCATCCGGCAGTGATTGGATGGCATATTTCCAATGAATATGGTGGAGAATGTCACTGCCCGCTTTGTCAGAAAGAATTTCAAAAGTGGCTAAAACAGAAATATCAATCCATTGATGTGTTAAATAAGGCGTGGGCGACGACATTCTGGAGTCACACCTATCAAAATTTTGAACAGATTGAAAGTCCGTCAAGAAGAGGAGAACATGGGGTTCATGGCTTAAATCTTGACTGGAAACGCTTTGTGACAGACCGCACAGTAGATTTTGTAAAACATGAAACAAAAGCAGTACGGGATGCAGGCTCGGATTTACCGGTTATGATTAACATGATGTATAACTACAATGGTTTGAATTATCATAAATTCAAAGATGTGGTAGACATTGTGACATGGGATAATTATCCAACCTGGCATAAAGAGGCAGAACCGGTTACGGCTATGGATACTGCAATGCAGCATGACATTATGAGAAGTATTCAAAAAAGACCATTTCTTTTAATGGAATCCTGTCCGTCTGCGACAAACTGGCAGAGTGTCAGTAAATTAAAAAAACCAGGAATGTTAAAAGCAGCTTCCCTGCAGGCAGTTGCACATGGTTCAGACAGCGTACAGTATTTTCAGCTTCGTCAAAGCAGAGGGGCATTTGAAAAATTTCATGGCGCAGTGATTGACCATTATGGTGGAGACGATACAAGAGTATTTCAAGAAGTTTGTGAAGTTGGAGAATGGCTGGAGAAGTTAGAAGAAATGTCTGGAAGCCTTACGCATGCACAGGTAGCTGTGATTTATGACTGGGAAAACCGATGGGCATTGGAGGATGCAGCAGGACCAAGAAATGAAAATCTGTTCTATAAAGAAACCGTAGAAAAATCGTATTCTGCATTTCGTAAGCAGGGGCTGGATGTGGATGTAATTGATATGGAACAGGAGTTAGAGGGCTATCAAATTGTATCTGCACCGATGCTTTATCTGTTCCGTGCTGATTTCCAGAAAAAGGCAGAAGCTTATGTAAGAAATGGTGGAAAACTGATACTGACTTACTGGTCTGGAATTGTAGATGATACGGATTTGTGTTATCTTGGCGGGACACCGAATGGACTAATGGAAGTGGCAGGACTTCGCAGTGAAGAAATTGATGGACTGTATGACTGGGAAAGCAATGAAGGGGTTTCGGTAGAGGGCAATTCGTTGAACTTTACCAAAACATATCGATGTGAACATCTTTGCGAATTGGTAAAAACAAGCAGTGCGGAAGCTTTGCTGGTTTATGGAAAAGATTTTTATGCAGGAAAACCGGCTCTTACAAGAAATCGCTATGAAGCAGGCGAATGTTATGAAATCTGTGCGGATTTTGGACAGGATTTTTATGATGATTTTTATAAAAAACTTGTGAAAAACAGTAAGATTACAGTCCCGATGGAGAAAATTCCTTATGGAGTGGAAGTCACCAGTCGGGAAAATGAAAAAGCGATTTATCGGATTGTGCAGAACTTCAACCGCAGTCGGATAGAAATAGAATTTCCAGAAGATGGATTTGAAGTATGGCAGGGCAGTTATGATGGAACAATTGCAGGATTTGGCACAGTAATTTTAAGAAAACAAAAGCAATAGACACATACAAAAAAGAGTGATATAATGAGAAAATAAAGCAGACAAAGAAGTCTTTTTAAAGGTTTTTGTCTGCTTTTTTTCGATTTTCTTTGGGAAAAATAAGAGAAAGGTTGGATGGTGTATGAAGCAGGAATTAAAAGAAGAATTAAAAGAAAAACTATATCGGGAAATGATGGCTTATGATGCGGGAGACCCAGCAAGAATCCAGCATTTTGTGAAAGTACACAGCTTTGCAGAGATGATAGGAAAAGCAGAACACTTAGAGGAAGAAACCCAGTTTATTTTAGAGTGTTCAGCTTTGGTACACGATATTGGAATTAAACCGGCAGAAGCAAAATATGGAAAGAGTGACGGGAAACTTCAGGAGCAGGAAGGTCCGGCAGAAGCAGAAAAAATGATGCATGCGCTTGGATTTGAGGAGTCCGTGATTGAAAGAGTTTCTTACCTGGTAGGACATCATCATACTTATACAAACATCGATGGAATGGATTATCAGATTTTGGTAGAGGCGGATTTTCTGGTCAATTATTTTGAAAATGGAAATTCTGTTGATGCCATTCAAAAATCAGTAGAAAAGATTTTTAAGACCAAAACCGGAAAAGAAATGGCAGAAACCATGTTTTTCCCAAAGAAACCAGTATTATCAGAAACTTGGGCGCAGGATGCCCTTCAGGATTTAGATGATTTTATTGAAGAACAGGGAATTTATATTAGACAATAAAGAAAAGAAAAAAGAAAAGAAATCAAGAAAGTTAATGTGAGTTTTGAATCTTTCATTGACTTTTTTGCGTGCAAGAGTATAATTGGTAAAGACTAAATGAGAATTGGTAAACACAAAAAGAGAGGAGACAATTAGAAAAGGATTATGAAGTACTTAAAGCAATTTATGGTTATTTTAGCCTTTTCCTTTTTAGGAGAAGTGCTTCATCAGGTGTTACCGCTTCCGATTCCGGCAAGTGTCTACGGACTGGTATTTATGCTGGCAGCACTTATGACAGGAGTATTAAAACTGCATCAGGTAAAGGAGACATCTGCTTTTTTGATAGAGATTATGCCGGTTATGTTTATTCCGGCAGCAGCAGGTCTGATTGATTCCTGGGGAATCTTACAGCCGGTGATTATTCCGCTTGGAGTTATTACTGTTGTGACAACCGTATTTGTTATGGTGGTAACCGGACTTGTGACACAGGGAATTATCAGAAAGGGGAAGAGAAAATGAAAGAATTTTTAGATGTTTCTTTATTTGGAGGAGCAGTCTTAAGTCTTGTGGCTTATGAAATCGGATTGATTTTAAAGAAAAAATTTAAGATGGCAGTGTTTAATCCACTTTTAATCGGTGTAATTTGTGTTATTGCAGTACTGGTAGTTGGAAATATCAGTTATGAATCCTATAATCAGAGTGGAAAATACATCAGTTATCTTTTAACACCGGCTACTGTCTGCCTCGCAGTGCCGTTGTATGAGCAGTTGGAGTTATTAAAGAAGAATTTAAAAGCAGTTGCCGCAGGATTGATTTCAGGGGTGCTTGCAAGTCTTGTCGGAGTATTGATACTTGCAAAAGTATTTGGACTTTCCCATGAACAGTATGTAACCATGCTTCCAAAATCCATTACAACAGCAATCGGAATGGGAGTATCAGAAGAACTTGGCGGAATTGTAACGATTACCGTAGCCGTTATCATTGTTACCGGAATCCTTGGAAATATGATTGGTGAGACAGTCTGTAAGGTGTTCCACATTGAAGATCCGGTTGCAAAAGGACTGGCTCTTGGCGCAGCTTCCCATGCAATCGGAACAGCAAGAGCTATGGAAATGGGACCGGTTGAAGGAGCGATGAGCAGTCTTGCAATCGCAGTAGCAGGACTTCTTACAGTAGTAGGAGCAAGTGTATTTGCTGGATTTATGTAAAAAAGGAGTGTGTAAGGCATGAGTAGATTAATTATTACCATTGGCAGGCAGTATGGAAGCGGTGGAAAAGAAATTGGGAAAAAACTTGCGAAACGTCTTGCAATACCGTTTTACGGAAAAGAAGAATTGATGAAACTTGCAAAGGAAAAATCCGGATATGAAGAAGTAAGCTGTTTTTATGAAGAACAGCCAATTAACAGCCTGCTTTATGCGATTGCGATGAATCAGGAAGAAGAATGCAGAGGAAAACGTGCTTTTGACAGGATTCGTAAGCTGTGTGAAAACCAATCCTGTGTTTTGGTTGGAAGATGCGGAAATTACGTGTTCAAAGACGATGCAGACTGTACGAGAATTTTTCTGTATGCACAAAAATCAGATAAAGTGAACATGGTGACCAAAAGAGATGGAATTAGTCCGGCAAAAGCGGAGGCAAGAATT
>JAIIAN010000553.1 GCA_022717655.1 Bacillota bacterium
ACGTTGCACCACTGGTTGCACATCAATGGAAGGTCGCGGTAAGAGTGTATCCAGTTCTTGTATGTGTTCCAAATGATGGTCTCGGATGTTGGGCGAACGATAAGTTCTTCCTCCTAAAAACAACACCGCACCAATAACCGTCAGAATGATCATGTAAAAAAGAATACGGATAATAGATAATCGTTTTCGCTTCATTTCATCACCTAGTTATTTTGACATCTTTTTTTATCTTACTATTTCTTTATCTTCTTGGCTATTTCTTCCTTGATTTCTGTGTACGCCTTAAGAAAAAATGAATTTTCCTGTATTTTTTGTCATCTTACGAAAATGATCGTTGTTTTTCAGTAAAAACAATTGCCCAATGACTGATATAATCGTTATACTTTACACAGTAGGTGATTATGTGAAAAAAGAAAAGAAATATGCAAAAATGCCAGATGGGAGCGAAATTTACTATGAAAAGAGCGGTCAAGGCTTCCCTCTCTTTTTACTGCATGGCAATGACGGCAGCGGCCGCTTTTTTTCAGAACAGGTCCCTGTACTCGAACGCTACTATACCGTGTATCTAGTAGATAGCCGAGGACATGGTCGTTCGACAAACGAAGCATCTATGTTGAATTTTCAGTTAATGGCCGAGGATCTGAATACGATCATGTTGCTGGAAAAAATGGATCAGGCAGATTTTCTTGGATTTAGTGATGGAGCAAATCTAGCACTGGTATTTGCCAGCAGCTTCCCTAAAAAAGTTCATCGATTGATTTTAAATTCTGGAAACACGCTTGTTAAAGGCGTTCGTTTTTCTGCCAGAGTCATCAGTAATATTCATTATGCATGGGTATGGTTACTCTCTTTATTTCGCCCAAGTCTTCGCAAAAATCTTTTAGTTATCAAACTTTTGCTGCATGACATCGGGCTTACAGAAAATGATTTAAAAAAAATCAACTCCCCCACTTTGATCATCGTGGGAAAAAAAGATGTAATCAAGCTAAAACATTCTTTGTATATAGCTAAAACTATACCAAAAGCTTCCTTTGTGCTTGTGAAAGAACAAGGACATGAATTAGCTAGAAAAGATCCTGAACGCTTCAATCGAGAAGTTCTTCAATTTCTTTCTGAAACATAACTATTAGGAATAGAAGGTGATTTATTTGTTAAAAAATACCATACAATGGCTGAAAAACCACCTAGGACTGTTCAAAACAATCTTTTTGATTTCTGTCATTGTCATTATTGTCGGTGAATTGATGTCCATCGGTAAAACTCTATCTATCCAGCAATTAGGAGAAACGTTTGCCACTATACCTGTA
>JAIIAN010000136.1 GCA_022717655.1 Bacillota bacterium
ATATTAAGTTGTTAAACATTTCGCCTTCGCCGGTGCGGAGCCAGTGCTCGTTGGTGTTAAATTCTCTACAGATAGATTTGATAATAGCATCAGAGGGATTTCTTAATCCAGTTTCATAATTAGTTACTGTATTTCCCTTAATTCCTATTTTTTGACCAAATTCAATCTGAGTCATTTTATTTCCTTTACGGATAGCTTTTATTCTATCTTTTAATTGTGGATAGAAATTTTCTTCGGTAAACATATTTCCTTCACCATAGTTTCATACTTAGCTATTGTATTTCGTTTAGTACCAATTCTATCGGCAAATTCTTGTTGAGTTAAGTCTAATGTTTTTCTTAATTGCTTTAATCTTTCTTTCAAAAAATTCACCTTAGTTTTCTTTTTTCTGGATTGAATTGAGAAAGTTTTCTAAAACTTCCCATCCTGTTTCATCCAGTGCTGCCAGCCCAGAAATCAATCTTTTTTTGAAAGAATCATCTTCATCTCTCAAAACTCCACCGATAAAGCTGGCAATTTCTTCTTCTTTTGTCAGTTCAATGAACATTTCACCTTCGCCGGTCTTTAGCCAGGTCTCGTTAATATCGAATTCACGACAGATATCCGATACGGTTCTTTCTGACACGTTTTTATTTCTGTTTTCTACTTGATTTATAAAATTTCTTGATAAACCTAGCTGGGAAGCAAATTTTGCTTGACTATATCCGAGCTTTTTCCTTATTTCGATAAGTCTATCAACGATATCCACTGAAAACCAAACCTCCTTTCTGAAGAAAATAATACCACAAAAGAGTTTACAAGTCAACAAAAAAAGAATTGACAATAGTTAACTTGTGTGCTAACATGTGTTTATAAGTTAGCACACAAAAAACTAAATAACTCATGAGGGATGCAGGACCTCACTAAAAACCCGAAGAAAGGAAGTGAGACAATGACAGAGGCACAGGAAAGAACATTGAAACTATTAAAAGAAACGTATCCTCACATGACGGAGCGTGAAGAGTATTATCTCGATGCAACAGTCATGGCATTAGCTGCAGTATGCAGAAAGCGAGAGGAGTTAGAGCCTGCCGTAGAGAGAACGGTATAGAAAAGGAGAGTAACAAAATGAAAAGATTATTTATTTCGCAGCCAATGCGAGACAAAACGAATGTTAAAGGATTGGAGTGAGGAAAATGATGAATGACTTGATTAAGGTTAATTACGATACAGAGCAACCAACTGTATCGGCTAGAGAATTGCACAATGCACTGGGAATCAATACAAGATTTAATGATTGGTTTCAGAGAATGACAGAATATGGATTTGATAGTGAAAAAGACTTTTACTCAAAAATGAGTAAAACCTCTGAACAAGGCGGTAGACCTGCTACTGATTATGAAATTTCCATCGACATGGCAAAGCAAATCTGTATGATTCAGCGTTCACCGGAAGGAAAGCAGATCCGTCAGTACTTTATCGACCTGGAAAAAGCATGGAACACACCGGAGCAGGTTATGGCTCGTGCTTTACAATTTGCTTCTAAACAGATTGATTCCTTAAAGGACCGTTGCAAGTTTCTTGGAGGTCAAGTAGTAGAGCAACAGAAGATTATCAGCGAATTAGAGCCGAAAGCAAATTATGTAGATACAATTTTGCAGAGCAAATCTCTTGTGTTGATGACTCAAATTGCAAAAGATTACGGTATGAGTGCTAGAAAGATGAATCAGATTTTAAATGATTTGAAAGTGCAGTACAAAGCTAACGGTCAGTGGGTTTTATATTCAAAATACCAAAATCAAGGGTATGTACATAGCAGAACGATTGACATTATACGTTCAAATGGAATGGCTGATGTGAAGATGCAAACAGAATGGACTCAAAAAGGACGGTTGTTTTTGTATGAACTGTTGAAAAAAGAGGGCTATATGCCACTTATTGAAGCAGCGTGAGAGGAGGTGAATATTTTGAGATTTGCGGAAAAATTAAGAAATGCTATGCAGGAGCTGGACTTAAATCAAGTTCAAGTATGCGGTCTGACCGGAAAAAGTAAGGCATCTATAAGCCAGTATCTTTCCGGAAAACAAATTCCGTCCGAAGAAGTGCAAAGTAAAATTGCAACGGCTCTTGGACTCTCATCAGATTACTTCACAAAAACTGACGAGCAGGTTTTAGTGCTTCCGGCATCGGACGTAAGAGATAAAGTGATTCCAAAAATGGAAGTCGAAAAGGCAGCAGAACTATTGCAGATGAATCATGTAACAGTCCGTAAGGGATTGCAGCAGGGAGTTTTTCCCTGGGGCTATGCAATACATACATCTGAACATCGCTGGGTGTATTTTATCAATGCTAAAAGATTCGCTGAAATCGAAGGGATTGCAATCCAATAAAAACGTCCCATAGGAAAGTGCAATTCCTGTGGGACCAAAGATAAAAACTTCATTATGATTTTAGCAGGTATGCAGGAGAAAAGCAATGAAAAGTAAGAAAAAAGTGGAATCTATTACAGAAACAATCGCAGGAATCTGGATTGGAATTTGTACTGCCGGTTGGCTTTGCTGTGCTATAGAGTGCAATGACACATTAGCAATGCTGTTTTTGATAGCAGCGTTGGCTGGAACTGCTGTGTGCTTTGGGATTACGGCTGTAATTGATGCAAAATGGCAGAAAGAGCAGAAGAAACAGGCAGATAGAGCAATCATGTTTGCCGATTGGGCAGAAAAAACAACGTTAAAGGAGAAATAGTAATTATGAGTAGAGCAGTAATTGATGTTATCGTATTAGAAAGTCTCATCAGAGACTCTGAAAAGGTCAGAATTTTAGAGGAGTTTGCGAGAAGAAGTAAAACAGGGCAGGTTGATGCAGAAACTATTTCCATTGTAGTTGGATATACATATCAAAAACCAGTGGAGGATTCCAAAGAAGTTTTGAATAAAATTATTGATATTCAAAATGAGATTTTTGGTTTTGAGAATCAAAAAGGAGAAACAAATGGCAGTAAAACGAATTTTTTTAAGTAATAGACAGGAATGGCTTAAAGCAAGGAGTGGACGCATTGGCGGAAGTGATGCATCTGCAGTAATCGGGTTAAATCCATATTTAAATAATGTCGACCTGTGGAGAATTAAAACAGGTCAAGCAGAGCAGGAGGATATATCGGATAAAGACTATGTGCGGTATGGAATAAGAGCGGAGCAATACTTAAGAGAACTGTTCCAGCTCGATTATCCAAGATATGCAGTCATTTATCAAGAAAATAATATGTTTCTAAACGATAAATATCCTTTTGCACATGCATCGCTAGATGGGTGGCTGATTGAGAAAGATACCGGCAGGTTCGGTGTCTGGGAGTGTAAAACAACAAATATTTTACAGTCTATGCAAAAAGAAAAATGGAATGACCGGATTCCGGATAATTACTATGTCCAGTTGCTTCACTATTTGCTTGTGACAGAATTTGACTTTGCTATTTTGAAAGCACAATTAAAATATTCGTTTTCTAATGGAGAAGTTTACTTACAGACAAAGCATTACAGGATTGAACGAGATGAAGTATCAGAGGATCTTGAATATCTTGCAAAAGAAGAAAAAAAATTTTGGCAGCAGGTGCAGGAGAAAAGAAAGCCAAATTTGATATTACCATCAATATAGAAAAATGAGGAAAGGGGAAACAAATGGAATTAAAAATGAATGACTATCTGCTTCCGGAAAAAATTCTTTTCAATTACGAAGAATTAAAGCAGGAATTAGTTGAAAAGATTGCTCATTATGAAACTTTAGTTTATACAGATGAGCAGATTAAAGATGCAAAAGCAGATAAAGCAACATTGAATAAGCTGAAAAAAGCGTTGAATGAAGAAAAAATCAGAGTAAAGAAAGAGTATCTTAAGCCTTTTGAAGATTTTGAAAAGAAAATCAATGAAATCATTAGTATCATTGATGAGCCGGTAACGGCTATTGATAAGCAAATTAAACAATATGAAGAAAAAAACAGACAAGAGAAACTTGAAAAAGTAAAAGAACTGTGGCAGTCATTAGATGCTCCGGAGGGATTAACTTTTGAAAAAGTGTTCCAGGAGAAGTTTTTAAATGTTTCTTGCTCTACAAAAAGAGTTTCGCAGTACATGATTGATGCGATTGATAAATTTAATCGTGACATTGAGACACTTGAGCAGTTGCCAGCGTTCAGTTTTGAAGCACAGCAGGTATATAAAGAGACTTGCGATATCAATAAAGCACTTCTTGAAGGGCAGAAACTTCTTAAGATTCAGAAAGAAAAAGAAGATTATCAGAAAAAAACGCAAAGAGAGACAAAAGAGGTAAATACTTCGCCTCGAACTATAGAAGTAGCTTCTGCATCAGAAGAAACAGATGGAAAAATGTGGGTTTCTTTCTCTGCATTGTTATCCACAGAGGAGGCACTTGCATTAAGAGATTTCTTTAAAGGACGAAATATCGAATTTGGGCACGTTCTCAATGGCAGAGAATTATATTTGATAAGTAAAGTATTCCAACAATATTATCATGCAGGAATTGATGAGATTAAAGAGGAAGACGAAGATGTAAAAACAGTATTTGAAAAACTTGGAATGTAGGAGGAAAAGAAAATGGCATTACAGAACAGTTTACAGAATCAAACACAGAATCAGGGATTATCAGCTTATTTAACAAGTGATGCAGTGAGAAAGAGAATTAATGATGTTGTTGGAGGGAAAGATGGACAGCGCTTTATTTCTTCGATTGTATCTGCTGTAAATGCAAATGAATCATTGAAGGAATGTACACCACAAAGTATTTTTTCGGCAGCTCTGCTTGGAGAAAGTCTGAAATTATCTCCATCACCACAGCTTGGTCAGTATTATTTAGTTCCATTCAATGGTAAAGAAAAAAATGCACAGTTTCAGCTTGGATATAAAGGATATATTCAGCTTGCAATTAGAAGTGGTCAATATAAAAAACTTAATGTCTTAGCAATCAAAGAGGGCGAATTAGTGCGTTTTGACCCTCTTACAGAAGAAATCGAAGTAAATTTAATCGAAGATGAAGAAGTGAGAGAAGAAGCGAAAACGACAGGATATTATGCAATGTTTGAGTATACAAATGGTTTCCGCAAAGCTATTTACTGGTCTAAGAAGAAAATGGAGGCACATGCAAAAAAATATTCAAAGTCATATTGCAAAAGCAGTAGCGTTTGGCAGACAAACTTTGATGCGATGGCATATAAAACAATGCTTAGACAGTTAATCAGTAAATGGGGCATTATGTCGATTGATATGGTGTCAGCTCTGGATGCAGATATGGCAGTTATCAACGAAGATGGAACAAAGAATTATGTTGATAATGCCAGTTATACATATACAGAAAGTAACAAAGAAGATGTAATTGAAGTAAAAGAGGTAAAAGTAGAACAGGAAACAGAGATTCCAGGGCAAATGGATATAACAGATTTTCCTGACGCAGTAAATACAGAGAATAAAGCAGACCCTAGAGCAGCTTTATTTGGAAATTAAAAGGGGATTCGCAGTTCATACTGCTTACCACATATATCACACAAATACATAGCAGCTCTGCAAAAAAGGAAACTTCTTGCCGGAACGGTCACTGTTTTTAGAGCATACTTTTCCGGTCGGACAAGGTTCCAGCAGAGCAGAAAGGAGTATCCATGGCAAGACCTAGAAAAGAGGGTCTGGATTACTTTCCGATTGACGTGGATATTTTTGAGGATTTAGAAGTTGAATACGCAAAGTTTGGCGCAGATGGATTTACAATTTATATGTATTTACTCACAAGAGTATACAAAAGGGGCTACTACTTAGAAGTAGATGAAGATTTTCTGCTCGTTATGGCAGCACGGCTGCGGATGAGCGAGCAAAAGGTGATGCAGGTCTTAAACTACTTATTGAAACGGTCACTGTTTGATAACACACTTTTTCAGTCGGTCAAGGTTCTGACCTCTGCCGGAATACAAGAACGGTTTCAGTTTGCCGTGAAATCACGAGCACTGAAAAATCCGATTCAGGTAAGAGAGGATTTGTGGCTTCTCAAAAAAGAGGAGACCGAACCCTTTATTAAAGTGAACCCTTTTTTAAATAAATCCAAGAATAATGAGAGTTTTTCCAAGAATAACTCGAATAAATCCGAGAATAATGCCATAAAGGAAAGTAAAGTAAATAAATATATATATATGGCTTCGCCGGATAAAACTCCGGTTGAAAATTCCACTTCCAGTATCGGTGCAAAAAAGACGAGATATTTTGATAATCAGGACGTAGAAGATGCTTTTCAGTTGTTTATCTCGTACAAGAAACAAAAAGGAGCAATCATCAATCCAAGTCAGATCGAGTTGTATAAAGAGCGTTTGTGTGAAGTAGCACAGACAGATATTGACAAAATAGCAGTCGCAAAAGAGGCAACGATGAGAGGATGGGAAACGTTCTATCCTGTAAGAAAGACAAGAGGTATAAAGCAACAAAGTAAGCCAGTAGAGACAAAGAAAACGAAGTTCTGTAACTTTGAACAAAGAAAATACAACATGAGTGAATTAGAAAGCATGTTGTTGAAGAGTAATTGAAAGGGGGTGAGAATTTGGGAGCAGCTGTGCTTGTGCTCGTATTTTTAGCAATCGCAAGTTACTGGATGGTCGTCAGAGATACCGGAATGGAGAAAGAGGACGATGCGGAGCAGGAAGAATACTTAAAGAAATGGATGGAGGAGAAAAAGAAATGATAAAGAACATGGGGAAAGACAGAGTGATTATATCTCTGACAGAAGATGAATTGTTAGATGCTATTGAAAATTTTAAAGTATTGAAACCAATGATGCAAAATATTGTACGTAAAGCAAATGGCAGTGATACAAAACAGGGAACGAAAGACGCAGCTGAATTAGGACATGATTTTGACGTAGCGATTGAGGCTATGACAATGCTGGCTGTGAATATCCAGAAAGGAGAGAAATCATAAGAGTAACACTTAGAAATGGCGTCACACTTGAATTTGACTCGACCGGAATGGCAGAGGATTTTAGAGAGTGCGACAAGGTGGCAAGAGCATTGGAGAAAATTAATTATGTTAGCAAAAAGAACTAAAAAGAAATTATTTACTTCATACGAAAAGAAGTGCTCATTTGATGAATTCAATAAGAAAGAGAATATTAAACCAAATGAGCGATACGTTAGCTTTAGCGCTGGTAAAATAACCGTAAGGACATATTATGATTTATTTACAGATTGGTTAAAAATTGTAGCAGAATCTAAGCTTGGGATTCCATTTGGTATTGATATTTTTGATGAAAATGGTTATTCAATACAATGCGATGGAATTAATGCGTATACGTTAGCAAATAGTACTGAAATTGCTATAAATTACGCATTTTCACAAATTATAACAAAATATTTTAATAGCCATTACGATTATTACTATGAAATCGAAATGGAAGATGCTTATTTATCAGAAGAATTAACAGGTCATATATATTATAGGTCACCATTTGAAAGTTGCGATTCATGCGGCACATGCGATGGTGCACGGTGCCAAACTTGTCGCCAAAAATATGTTGTTAGAAGTTCAAAATCAGACACAATTTTTTATGAAGGTTATAATGAATCAGAAGCAAAAGAAGAATTAGAATCCTTAAAAAATAATTATTCTGATATTATTGGTGATATCATTGGGCATTATGAGCTGGACATGGATTGGCTTGAAAAAGAAATTCATGGCGGGAATGCTTTAAAAGACGTTTTAAAAATACTTGAAGCTGCTAATGTTTTATACGTTACTATTTAGGAGGAATGAGAAGAGAACAATTAGAGCAGTTATTAGGCGAGAAAGTGACGGTAACGCTGTTTAATAATGCAGTATACACAGGGACTTTAAGAAAAACCAGGGACGAGGCATTTAAGGATGATTTGAACTTGTACTTGCCGAATAAGTTTTACTTTTTGACAGACGAGGCAAATCAATGTAATTCGGTATTATTTCGTACCTCTCATGTGAAGAAATGTAAGGTAATCAAATAAACGGAAAGGAAGAATAAATGGATTACAGAGATATTACATCCCAGAGTGCTGTTAAATCAGTACTCTGGGGAACGAGAGCAGCAGAAAGAAACGCTGAAACAAACGCTGAAACAAGAAAGAGACTTGAAAAAGAGCATAATGTCAAAATTGGAGACAAGGTAAGAATTGTCACAGAAGAAGTGAGTGAGGAAAAAGACGG
>JAIIAN010000554.1 GCA_022717655.1 Bacillota bacterium
TTTTTTGTTTAAAAATTAATTATTTTGGGTTTCATTCTGTTTTTTATAGTTGTCCATACCCCGTCATCGGGTCTGCAAAGATAACGTTTATCTTTCTATTGAGACAGGAAAACGGATAATTATTGAGAAAATTTTACTGTTTTAACTAAAACAAGGCTCAACAATTATCCGTTTTTCATGCTGCACGAAGCAGCCTTGCGCTTATTCGGTTATTTTTCGTCCACTTAATACATCAGCGTCCGCAACTGAGACAGGGCAAGTTGGGCATCGCGTTCAGCATCGAGAAGGGCGGTGCGGGCCGAATAGTAGAACGACTGCTCATGCAGATAGTCGAGCAGCGACAGCTGGCCAGCCTCAAGCGAGCGGCGCAGGAGCGTGTCGGAAGAAGCGGCGTTGAGGTCAGAGCGCAGACGGTCGGCGGTGGCCCGCAGCTCCACGGCTTGCGCATAGGCCCGTTCCAGCTCCATCTGCTGCTGCTGGCGCACGGCCTGCAGGTCGAGCTTTCGCGCCACCTGCTCGGCACGCGCCGCACGGACCTTGCGGCGCGAGTTGCCCCAGAGCGGAATGGAGAGTCCCACGCTCGGACCGCTGTAGTTGTTGTCCTTTATATATTCGCCCTGAAAGCCCACGGTGAGCTGTGGCAACCCCTCTGTCTTGGCAAGCTTTATGGCGGCCTCGCTCTCGGCCACCGACGCCTCAGCCTGTGTCACGGCTGCGCTGCGCGCGAGGTCCGCCTTCAGCACGTCGAGCGGCGGCAGCGCCGTGGCTACGGGGTAAAGGGTGTCGGCAACAGCGAGCGGCTGTCCGCCGTTAAGAGCCTGAAGCGTCTGCTCGGCGGCATGGCGGTCGGCCTTGGCACGCTGCAGTTCGGCCTCAGCCACCGACGCGTTGAGCCTCACCTTGTTAAGCTCAATGATGCTGATGTCGCCATCCTTAAACTTCTTCTCATACATCGAGGCGATGTCGCGTGCCTGAGCCAGACGGCTCTCCAGTTCGCGGCACAAACGGTTAAGATGGACCATGCTCACGAGAGCAGCATCGGCCTCGCCCATGACGCGCTGAAAGGCCACGCGGTAGGCGGCAGCCGCCGACGAGTCGGCAGCCCTCGACAGGCGCGAGCGGTGGCCTGTGAGCACGCCCCAGGGGAGGGTCTGCGTCACAGCCACGTTGGTGCGGTTAGGCACCCCCTTCGGACTGCCAAACATGTAAGCCACCTCTGCCTCGGGGTCGGGCAAGGCGTTGTCGGCGCTGTTGGCCAGGCGCGTGGCCTGGAGCGTGCTGTGGAGGGCACGCAAAGAGG
>JAIIAN010000555.1 GCA_022717655.1 Bacillota bacterium
ATAGGGAAGATAGCGCTGAAAATGGGGATCTGCGCGCGATGGAAGACGAGACTCATGGGGAAACGGGATTAACCAGCCAGGAGAAACTGCAGCAGCTTCAGATCCTGTTTAACCATATGGTGGGACAGGCTATGGACGAGAAGCTGGAGCGGATGCAAAATGAGCTGGCGGACAAGCTGGGAGATACGGTAAGCAATACCGTGGGAGACCGGGTGACAGACCGTGTCATGCGGGAAGTGGAGTATCTGATGCGGGTCAGCGATGAGAAGGAAGAAGAGCGCTACCGGCAGCTGGATGCGGCCATCCGCTCTACCCAGAAGAATGGCAAGAGCCATGCGGAGGCGGCGGCTACGAAACTGCCATTCTTCAAAAAGAAACGATTTGGAAAGAGTGGGAAGAAATTGTTCTGAATTGAGTAAGCGTAATGGGGTGTGGAAAACAAATGGTTATGTTGTGGAAAAAGCGGGTCAAGTGATAAAAATTGGGGATAAAATCGTATATGATATAAAATCGACTCCTGGGTGATGGAACCAGGAGTCGGTTTAGGCTTAGGTATATTATTTACAGGCAGTCACGAATGCGGTAAATAACCGCTCCGCCGCCCCGTCTTCCGGCCAGAGATACTCTGGATGCCACTGGACGCCGACAAAAAACGGGTAGTCAGGCATTTCCACTGCTTCGATCAGGCCGTCGGAAGTCCATCCGGTGGCGGTCAGTCCATTTGCCAGATCCTTGATGGCCTGGTGGTGGGAGCTGTTGACGCCGATGGAATCTGCCTGGCAGATGGCGTGAAGCTGCGAGCCTGGGGCGATGGCTACGCGGTGGGAGAAAGAAATATAGTGAAATGGCTGTTTGTGGGCAATGGGGAATTTCCGGATCACCTGGCTGGGAATGTCCTGGTAGAGAGTTCCACCCAAAGCCACGTTAAGAAGCTGGATTCCGCGGCAGATGCCCCAGATCGGTTTCCTGCGGTCAACGAAGGCCTTGATGATCTTGTATTCCAGATCGTCGCGCTGCGGGTCTGTGATAACGAAGTCAAACATCTTCTCCTGACCGTAGAGCTTCGGTTCAACGTCTTTGCCGCCGCTTAAGAGAAGTCCGTCAGCGAGATCCGCGTACTCCTCAGCACAGTCATTGTTGACTGCAAGGATCGGGATGCCGCCTGCGCGGCGGATATTCTCAGCATAGTTCTGATTTAATGTCCATGTCGGTGTTCCGTTGGCTGCTGCGCCGGTTCCTCCGGTCAGTAAGATCAATGGTTTCATAATGTAATTCTCCTTTTCCATTTCTGTCCGTCT
>JAIIAN010000137.1 GCA_022717655.1 Bacillota bacterium
CCTTTTACCAGTGCCAGATAATATTTATGAAGATTTCTGTCCCGAAACAACTGCGTCATTGTCTGAAGTCCTGCCATTGTTTTTCCTGCTGCTACAATTCCGCTCGTATTACGGTCCAAACGATTGCACACCGCTGGATGAAAGGTTCTGAAATCTTCTTTTGTCATCGCTCCGGAATCAAGCAGATAACCCGCCAGATATTCATTTAAAGAAACATCTTCTTTTTTTGCTTTCTGTGAAAGCATCCCTGCCGGTTTATTGATAAAAATCACGTTTTCATCTTCATAAAGAATTTCGAGAGAACCTTTTTTCACTTCTTTTTCTTCTCCCATAAATTTTTCTAATGTTTCATCTGAAAAAAACAACTGAACTTTATCATTCACTTCGAGTTTCTCATTTCCGCTTGCCTTTTTTCCATTTAACGTAATATTCTTCTTACGAAGCATCTTATAGAGAAAGCTTTTCGGTGCTTCTTTTAAATATCTGGAAAGATATTTATCAAACCGCTGTCCGCTTTCCTGCGCTTTTACTTCTAATTCTTTCATTTATTTCTCCTAAAGCGTAATTGCAAAAATAGTATGCATAATCAGCTCATTTCTGCTTAAATCCGGATTATTTTCATCCGGCACAAATCGAATGCCTTCTTCCAGTGACTCATGATGCTCCCACATAGAATCCAAACGATTTAAATATTCCGGAAGACGTCTGAATACCTTTATCGTTACATAATATCCATTTTGTCTTAAAATGGTCTGAATATGCTTTTCCACAAACGGAATATCGGATTTCTCACGGCTGGTATATGCAACCACATTATTTCCGCAGACTGCAACGGAATCTAAAAAGGTCTGCTTTTCATAAGCAGAAACCGGCAATTCATACGCACACACCAAGCCTTCTTTATGCTGTTCAATCTGCTTATAATCGTCCTCTGACATTGGCTTTTGCAGATACATCATAATTGCGCTGACTGCAAATTTACATGCCGGCAGACAACCCACCGCTGCAAAAACGGTAAATACTGTATTCCTGTCTTTATTGATAATCCAGCCGACAAAGAAAACTGTCAGTGGTGGAATCAAAGCTAAAATAGTATAAATCGTACGCTTCTTTTTCTGTGACTGAATATATCCGAAATCACCTTTTTTTATTTTTTGTTTTTTATTCATGTAATTCCCCATTTTTACGTATCTTGTTCTTGTCTTGTTTTATGTAAATTTTAACAACACTTTATGTGGAACAATTTTACAAATCCGGAAAAAACACTTCATTGAAATTCCCGGAATCGACAGTTCCTTTCCTTTTGCCGCATCTTTGATTGCAACCGAAACTACCTTGTCCGTTTTCATAATAAATGGTCGTTTGATAACCGGAATGTTATCTTTCCCGCCAATTGTATCTAAAAACGGAGTATCTACCGGACCTGGGCATACAATTGTAACGGTCGTTCCTGTCTTTTTTAATTCTCTGCGCAGTGCCCTTGAAAAGCTAAGCACATAAGACTTCGACGCCGCATAAACAGCAAACCCCGGCTGTGGCAAAAAAGCAGAAGCAGAAGCTAACATAACAATTCTGCTTCGTTTTCCACAGTACGGAAGTACAATTTTTGTAAGCAGGGTCAATGCATTACAGTTAACTTCAAGCATCCGGTTACAGTCCATTAAATCTGTCTCTTTTATCTTTTTATTAATCCCACATCCTGCTGCATTTACAAAGTATTTCACATAAGGTTTTACTTTTTCTAATTCTTCTTCCAGTCTCAGCAAATTTTCTGTCTGAGTAATATCCATAGCAAAAACACGGAGTGGCACTACACACTGTCGCTTCAGCGCCCAAAGTGCCGTTTCATTTCTGGCAATCACCCAGATTTCATCCAGCCATGAATACTTCTCGGCAAGCTGGCAGACATAACTTGCACCGATTCCGGAAGACGCTCCTGTTACAATTGCTATTTTCATCTTATTTCCCTTTCCTTTTATGCACATTTCTAATGGTTTTCTTTTTTCGCTGTACGGTTGATTTTTTAGAATCTTTTCCTGCCTGCACCGGTTTTTTTCCTTCTTTTATCAGACACTTTCGTTCCCATCCAATCAAATCCGTTCTTCCCGCCTTTATCAAAGCTTCTTTTACCAGTTCACGATTTTGCGGATTTTTATATTGTATCAACGCTCTCTGCATCGCTTTTTCATGCGGATTCATAGGAATATAAACTTCTTTTTTGGTTCTCGGGTCAATTCCAGTATAATACATGCAGGTAGACATCGTAGACGGTGTTGGATAAAAATCCTGCACCTGTTCCGGCATAAATCCCATATCACGCACATACTCTGCCAGCTTTACTGCATCCTTTAAGGTACATCCCGGATGCGAGGACATAAAATATGGAACCACATATTGTTTCTTTCCTGTTTTTTTGTTTGCCTTTTCAAAGTCTGCTAAAAATTTCTGGTAAACCTGATGTTCCGGTTTTCCCATATAAGACAATACACGGTCTGAAACATGCTCCGGAGCAACACGAAGCTGTCCACTTACATGATACTTCGCCAGTTCTTCTAAAAAGCGACTGTCTTTGTCTGCTTCCACATAATCAAACCGAATTCCGGAACGGATGAATACTTTTTTTACATTTGGAATCTTTCTGAGCTTTCCCAATAATTCCAAATAATCTTCATGGTCTGCTTTCAGATTCTTACAAGGTTTTGGAAACAGACACTGACGGTTCGTGCAGACCCCTTTTTTCAGCTGTTTTTCACAGGCTGGTTGTCTGAAATCTGCGGTTGGACCTCCTACATCATGAATATATCCCTTAAACTCAGATTCCTTTGTATATTCCACTGCTTCTTTTAAAATAGATTCATGACTTCTTGTCTGAACAATTCTTCCTTGATGAAATGCAAGTGCACAGAAATTACAGCCCCCAAAACAACCTCTGTTACTTGTAATACTGAATTTAATCTCTTCAATCGCCGGAATCTTTCCGAGTTTTTCATACATCGGATGATAGGTCCTCATATACGGTAAATCGTAAACCTCATCCATTTCTTTTTGGGATAACGGCTTTGAGGGAGGATTCTGTACCACATACCCACGATTCCCGTAGGACTCTGCCAGTACTTTTCCTGAAAACGCTTCCATATTTTCATACTGGATCTGAAAACTCTCTGCATATTTCTTCTTATCTGCACACATTTCTTCATAAGAAGGAAGGATAATTCCACCCGCAGGTGCTTCTTTTGTATGATACACCGTTCCTGCAATATGATGCAGAGTGGAAATATCTTCTCCACGATTGAGTGCCTCTGCAATCTCTAAAATACTTTGTTCTCCCATTCCATAAGAAATCAAATCTGCTCCGGAATCTAATAATACAGAACGTTTTAAAGAATCTGACCAGTAATCATAATGTGCCAGTCTTCTAAGAGAAGCCTCGATTCCACCGATAATAATCGGGGTATGCTTATAAGTCTGACGGATTAAATTCCCATACACAATTACTGCACGGTCCGGTCGAAAGCCCATTTTCCCTCCTGGAGAATACGAGTCTTCCCTTCTGTGCTTTTTGGAAACGGTATAATGATTTACCATCGAATCCATATTTCCGGCAGAGACTAAAAATCCCAGCCTTGGTTCTCCAAATACGCAGACACTTTCTTTTTTCTTCCAGTCCGGCTGTGCAATAATTCCCACGCTGTATCCATAAGCTTCTAAAAGTCTTGTAATAATTGCCATCCCAAAAGACGGATGATCCACATAGGCATCTCCACAGACATATACAAAATCCGGCTGACTAATTCCACGATTCTGCATTTCTTTCATCGTAACCGGTAAAAACTGCATCATTTTAACACCTCAAATGTCTGATTTAAAACCTCATCGTAATCTTTTATGTAATAATCCGCAAGCTTTTTCTTTTGTTCCATTTGTTCTTTACTGTAGCTGTCCTCAACGGCACATACTTTCATACCTGCATTTTTCCCAGCTAAGATTCCCATCGGAACGTCTTCAAATACCAGACAGTTTTCAGGACTTACATTTAAGGCTTTTGCTGCTGCAAGATAAACATCCGGTGCCGGTTTACTTGCTGACACATCGCAACAGGTTATCATTTTGGTAAAATAATTATCAATTTCATGTGCCTTTAACACCATTTTAATCAATTCAATACTGTTGCTTGAACAGATCGCAGACGGAATCTGCTGTTTTTTTAAATATTCTAAAAACTCTTTTACTCCATCCTTTAACGGAACTTCATTACAGTACTTTTCAGTCGCCATGGAAATCCAGGCTGCCTTTATTTCTTCCAGAGAATCTTCGATTCCAAATCGCTTTTTAAAAAACACTGCGGTTTCTGTAAATCCCATTCCCTCTAATTCCTGCTGGAATGAGTCAATCTCATCTGAGGAAAGAACAAGTCCTTTTTTCTCAAAATACTCTTCATCTACGGATTTCCAAATCCACATGGAATCAACCAGCGTTCCATCTAAATCAAACAATACTGCTTTTATGTTTTTAAGCATTCGTTTTCAACCTTTCTATTTCTTCTTGTGTAAGCGGACGATACTGTCCTGTTTCTAATGCTTTATCTAATGTTAAACTTCCCATCGACATTCGTTTTAAGAATACCACTTCATTTTCTGCTGACTGAAACATCCGTTTTACCTGATGAAACTTTCCTTCATGAATCGTAAGCAGACAGTTTTTTCTATCTTCGGAACAAATTTCAAGTTTTGCCGGCAAAGTCAACGCCTCTTCTCCAATATCAATTCCCGTTTCAAGCACCGCTTCATATTCCTGCTTTAACGGTTCTCTCAATTTCACAAAATAGGTTTTATCCACATGTTTTTTTGGCGAAAGCAGACGATGCGCCAGTTCTCCATCATTTGTAATCAGCAGTAACCCTTCTGTATCTTTATCCAGGCGCCCTACCGGAAATAAATCTTTTCGTTTTTTGGAATCAATGCAATCCAAAACCGTTTTTTCCTTCTTATCTTTTGTCGCAGAAACCACTCCTCCAGCTTTATTAAGCATATAATACTCAAATTCCTGATAGACCACCGGTTTCTGATTTACTAAAACTTCGTCTGTTTCACTGTTAATTTTTTGTTCCGGTTTTTTGATTTTTTCTCCATTTAAGGCTACCTGACCGGACTTTAAGATTTTTTTTACCTCGCTTCGAGTTCCGATTCCCATATCCGCCAGATATTTATCAATTCGTATTTGTGCCATTTACTGCCATCTCCATCCGGCATAGTATTTATTTTTTAAAATGCCATTGCTTAACTTTCCAAATCCGAGTGGATACCGTTCCACGCAGACTAACTGCCAACCTTTTTTATTGTTGCAGGAAAGGTCTGAGACGTCTAAGGTCTCTCCTTTTAAATATTTCACACAACGCACATCCGTACTGTCAATTGAGATACAAGATGCAAAATGTTCCGGTTTTAAAGCCATTGCCAATGCCTGCGAAGGTTCAAAGCGGTTCTTTTTGACTTCTCCTAACAATAATCCAGTCCGCAGGTAACGCAATTTGGGCATCTTCACTGCATTTGGCAGCAGATACAATCGTTCTTTTTCCAGCTTCAGACAGCTTCTGTCAATTGGAAACTTTAATAATGAAAAAAATTCTTCTACGCAATTTGGGAGTTTCAATTCTTTTCCCATTTGCATTTTTGGTTTCTGTGTGTTGTCTTGTTCTGTAGATTTTTTTTCAAGCAATGCCACAAAATGCCCTTCTCCAGGCATTTTATGCGGAAAAATACGTACACATTCTGATAATCCAAATCCTTTTGAAAATCCCTCATAAGGAGCAATGGAAATCAGATGCATGTCTGTATTTTGTTCCAACAGCCATTGTATTACTTCTTCATCTTCTTTTTTAGAAAACGTACAGGTCGAATACAGGAGTTTCCCTCCCGGTTTTAACATACGGCTTCCATACAGAATAAGCTGTTTCTGAATTGGAACGTATTCTTCCGGACCTCGTTTTTCCCAGTATTCTATCATTTTGGGTTCTCTATGGAACATTCCCTCTCCGGAACAAGGAGCATCAATTAAAACTTTATCAAAAAATTCCGGGAAATTTTGACAAAGTTTTGCCGGTTCTTCACTTGTTACATAGAGATTGGCTATTCCTGCCAGTTCCAGATTTTTTAAAAGTGCTTTCGCCCTGCTGTTGCTGATATCATTTGCAACCAGCATGCCTTTTCCTTTTAAACGACTTCCAAGCTCTGTCGCTTTTCCTCCAGGCGCAGCACATAAATCCAGTACAAAATCTCCCGGTTCTACATTCAGCCTGTTTGCCGGTGTCATCGCACTCGGCTCTTGTAAATAATAAAGCCCTGCAAAATAATAAGGATGTCTGGAAGCTCTGAAATCATCTAAAAGAAAGTATCCATTTTCAATCCATGGAACCTCTTTCGCAGAAAAAGGAGCGATTTTTTCCCACTCCTCCTTGCTGATTTTTCCTGTATTAATTCGATATCCCTGCTGTATCGGAAGACTGAGGCTTTCTTTATAAGCCTCATATTCTTCCTGCAGCAGATCTTTCATTTCATTTTCATATTTCTCTGGTAGTCTCATAAGTTTTCCTTTGCTGTTACAAGATTTCCTCTGTCGCAACCGCCTGCGCACGGTATCCCTCTGCAATCACATCTAACTCTTTATGAAAACGCTCTAAGCGTGCTAAATCTTTCGATTCATAAATTCGGTAAAATTCATCCTGAATTTTTGCCACTTCTCTGTTATTTGAATAATGATACAGATTCTCAATATTATTTAAAATTTCTTTTACAATATTGGACTGATGAACCATAGAGTTCTGTGCATCCATCACTTCATTACGAACGGATGACATCTCCTCATCAAGGGTCAAAATTGACTGTGCCGCATTGTTTAACCGTGTTCTTACATGAGGAGGCATATTTCCTTTATATTTGTATTGTAAAGAATGTTCGATGGTTGCCCAGAAATTCATCGCCAGTGTGCGAATCTGAATTTCTGCCTTTATTTCTCTTGGTCCTTCTAAAGTTTCTACATGATATGCAATAATCATATGATAACTGCGATACCCGCTTTCTTTCATATGCGTAATATAGTCTTTTATCTCGAGCACCTTCATGTCCTGACGTTTCTGAATAATATCGGCTACTTTCTCAATATCTTCAGAGAACTGGCAGATAATGCGGATTCCTGCAATATCTTCCACTTTTTCTTCGAGTTCTTCCCATGAAATATCTTTTCTCTGCATTTTCTCAAGAATACTATTGATGGATTTTACTCTTCCGCTGACCTGCTCAATCGGTGAATAAAGTTCCTTTTCCCTGTGTTCCTTTTTTAGATGTTTGAACTTGATTACCATTTCTTTCACGGCAAGCTCATAAGGAAGCAAAAGCTCATGCCATAAACGTATTTCCATAAATCATTACTCCTTGTCATTGCGCTTTGGAATCATCAACAGACTTTCTGCGCTTCTTTTCTAATCTGTTTTTTACGCATATGTATTTTAAGTATATCATATTTCTTACATCCATACCAGAAAGAAATCATAAAATCCCTTATCCATTCAAGTTGACTTCGTATTGTTCACACTTATCATTCTATGAATGGGAAAGGGATTTTATTCCAGTTACTTTTTAATTCTCTTTAATACTTCTACTAAGTATTCATATACTCTTTTAGTTGATGAAATGGAAAGACGTTCTTCCGAAGTATGAATATCTTTCATATCCGGTCCGATAGAAACACAGTCCAGTCCCTCTATTTTTTCATAAAACAGACCACATTCCAATCCTGCATGAATCACTTCAACCACTGGTTCTTTTTGATACATTTCTTCATAAACTTTGGTCATCAGAGGACGAAGTACAGAATCTTTTTTATACTCCCATGCCGGATAACTTCCGTCTTCATCATATTCTCCACCGAGAAATTCTGTCAGATAACGAATCTGGTCTGCAAGCGCTCTCTTTTCTGAACCAACAGAACTTCTCACACTTGTCTCACAAATAAAGGTTGATGGCATCAAACGCACAATCCCTACATTACAGGAGGTCTCTACCAGCCCTTCTATAAATCCACACATCTTGCGGATTCCATTTGGATAATGAATCAGGAAAAATAATACTTTCTCCTGACTTGCCGGATGAAGCACCTGTTTTGTACTCTCCTCCTGTACTT
>JAIIAN010000556.1 GCA_022717655.1 Bacillota bacterium
TTCTTGGAGTATATCAAAATTATCAAAAGTTAAATCTATAGATTTTAACATGTATGATTTATACATTCTATAACTATTAGAAATATCTTTTATATTTAATCTAAGAAAAAAACTATATACTTTGTTAAGTATTAATGACATTAATGTTAAACTGAATTCTTTGTGGGAATTTGCTCCATCTATATATCTAGATGCTATGACTAGATCATATCCATTATTAATTTCTTCTATAAATTTATTTATTAAATTTGGTGGATGTGAACAATCAGCATCCATTATTACAATATATTCCATAGAGGCATATCTGATTCCAGTTCTTATTGCATCTCCATAATTATTACCATTTTCTCTATTGAAATAGTGTGCAAAATTATATTGCTTTACAATTTCTTCAGTATTATCTAATTTCTTAATAGAATCTATTATTAATATTTCAAAATTTTGATTAATAAGTATATTTTGAAATTGTGGTAATAGTACTTTTAAATTCTCTGCTTTTTTATATGCAGGAATTATAATACTTATAGACATAGTATCTCCTAAAATTATTTTATAGCATATATTTTAATATACTTTCTTTAATACTTGGTTTAATGTCAAATCCTAATTCTTTTATTTTTGTTATATCAGCAAAACCACTATGTTCATTTTTCCTTAATGGTATTGCTCCAAAATTTAATTTAGATTTTGAATTTAATACAGTTGTTAAATATTCTACTAACTCTCTTATTGAAATTCCTTCTCCGCTTCCTAATGGTATATCATGATATCCTTTTAAATGAGATTTTATAATTATATCTATTCCATTTATCACATCTTCAATATATATAAAGTCCCTTATTTGGGTACCTTCTGTTAAATTAATTTCTTCATTATTTTTTAATTTGTTTATTATTGTTGATAAAAATCTATTTTGTGGTTCATCTTTACCATAAAAATTTTCTAATAAAATATTTATAAAATTTATATTATTATGGAGTGAATAATATTTACCATATTCAGCAAATTGATTTTTTGATAATGAATATTGATTTGTATATTTATTTATGGATGTTCCAATATAAATAAATGTTTTTAGTTTTATATTATTCATTAATTCTAGTGGAAATATAAAATTAGCTTCTAAAATGTTCATATAATTATTTATTCCATTATCATAAACACAAGAAGTATATATTAATATATCAGGCTTAAAAATATTTATTTTTTCATATAATTTTTGATCTTTGATTAATACATAATTGCTTATATTATTTGGATTCCTTACTAAGGATAAAACATTATTGTTTTTAT
>JAIIAN010000138.1 GCA_022717655.1 Bacillota bacterium
AGAAATGATTGATTTAGCAGGTGAGGTTACAGGCCTTGATATGCCGGCACTGTTATTTGAAGAAAACGAAGAGTTAAATATTACGGAATATACACAGATTGCAATGCTTAGCGTGGAGGTTGCAATTTTAAAAGCACTAGAAGCACAGGGGATAAAAGCAGATGTGACCGCTGGTTTAAGTCTGGGTGAATATGCAGCCTGTGTCTGCGCTGGGGTCCTTTCAGAAAAAGATGCCTTTTTACTGGTCAGAAAAAGAGGAATTTTAATGCAGGAAGCAGTTCCAAGTGGTGGTGCAATGTCTGCTGTGATGGGAACAGACGCTGGTCTGATTGAGGAAATCTGTGAAAAAACAGAAGGAATTGTATCAATTGCCAATTATAACTGCCCGGGACAGATTGTCATTACCGGAGAAAAGGAGGCGGTAGAAAGAGCGTCGGAAGCGTTAAAAGAAGCCGGAGCAAGAAGAATTGTTCCATTAAAAGTGTCCGGACCATTTCATTCGGCAATGCTTGAAGAGGCAGGAGAAGCACTTGGAGAAGTATTAGATACAATAGAGGTAAAGAAACCGGAACTTCCTTATGTGACAAATGTGACTGCGCAGTATGTGACAAAAGGCGAAGAAGTAAAACCACTGCTTATCAAACAGGTTTCTTCTTCTGTGAAATGGCAGCAGTGTGTAGAAGCAATGATTGCAGATGGAGTCGATACCTTTGTGGAGATTGGACCTGGAAAAACCTTAAGTGGATTTATGAGAAAAATCAATCGGAATGTAACCGTGATGAACGTTCAGAATAAAGAGGATTTTGAAACAGTAGTAACTCGTTTGAAAGAAATGACAAATGATTGAAATAAAATGAATGATTGAGACGAAATGAATCATTGAAATGACATAAAACAAACGGATTTGAAATAAGAAAGGCAGAATCATGTTAGAAGGAAAAATCGCATTAGTAACCGGCGCAGGAAGAGGAATCGGAAGAGCCGTAGCCTTAAAGCTTGCAGGGCAGGGGGCAGTGGTAGTTGTAAATTATAACGGTTCAAAAGAAAGAGCCGAAGAAGTCGTAAAAACCATTTTGGAAAATGGTGGAACGGCAAGTTCTTATCAGTGCAGTGTCAGTGATTTTGAAGCCTGCGAAAAAATGATAAAAGATGTGATTGCACAGTATGGACATTTGGATATTCTGGTCAATAATGCAGGAATCACAAGAGACGGACTGATTATGAAAATGAAAGAAGAAGATTTTGATGCAGTCATCGAGACGAATTTAAAAGGAACATTTAACACCATCCGCCACACGACGAGATGGATGTTGAAACAAAAAGGCGGAAAAATCATCAATATTTCTTCGGTATCCGGAATCCTTGGAAATGCGGGACAGGCAAATTATTCAGCAAGCAAAGCGGGTGTGATTGGTCTGACTAAGACAATGGCAAGGGAACTTGCAAGCCGTGGAATTACCGTTAATGCCGTCGCTCCAGGATTTGTGGAGACGGATATGACTGAGGTATTACCGGAGGCTGTGAAAGAAAATTCCTGTAAACAGATTCCGCTTGGAAGATTTGGAAAACCGGAAGAAATTGCAAATGCAGTTGCATTTTTGGCATCAGAAGAAGCAGATTATATCACAGGTCAGGTCATCAGTGTGGATGGCGGAATGAGCATGTAGGAGGACGTTATGAGACGAGTAGTAATAACAGGAATGGGAGCAATTACACCACTGGGATTAAATGTGGAAGAGTTTTGGAACGGATTAAAAGAAGGCAGACATGGATTTGGAGAAATTACCCGTTTTGATGCCTCTGAATATAAAGCTCATCTTGCCGGTGAAGTAAAAGGGTTTATTGGAAAAGAATTTATGGATGCAAAGGCAGCAAAAAGAATGGAGCTGTTTTGCCAGTATGCCGTGGCAGCGACAAAAGAAGCCATTGAAGATGCAGGCCTTGATATGGAAAAAGAGGATGCTTACCGTGTGGGCTGTTCGGTTGGTTCAGGAATTGGAAGCCTTCAGGCAATGGAGCGGGAACATACCAGATTATTAGAAAAAGGACCAAACAGAATCAATCCGTTGTTAGTGCCAATGATGATTTCCAACATGGCAGCAGGAAACGTCTCCATTCAGTTTGGGTTAAAAGGAAAGAGCTTAAATGTCGTAACTGCCTGTGCGACCGGAACAAACTGTATCGGTGAAGCTTACCGCAGTATTCAGTTTGGGGATGCAGATGTCATGGTAGCAGGTGGAACAGAAGCTGCAATCAGTCCGATTGGAATTGGTGGATTTGCGGCGCTGACTGCACTTTCAAAATCCACAAATCCAGACCGTTGTTCGATTCCGTTTGATAAAGAACGTGATGGATTTGTAATGGGAGAAGGTGCTGGAATTGTTGTACTGGAAGAATTGGAACATGCAAAAAAACGTGGCGCAAAGATTTTAGCAGAAATTGTGGGATATGGCGCAACCAGTGATGCCTATCACATTACTTCTCCGGCAGAAGATGGAGAAGGTGCTGCAAATGCAATGGCAAATGCAATCAAGGAAGCGAAAATTCAGCCGGAAGAGGTTACTTATATCAATGCACATGGAACAAGTACTCATCATAATGACTTATTTGAGACAAGAGCAATTAAAAAATTGTTTGGGGAACATGCATACAAGATGAAAATCAATTCCACCAAATCCATGATTGGACATCTTTTAGGTGCAGCAGGTGCAGTGGAAGTGATTGCCTGTGTAAAACAGATGGAAAACAATTATGTACATACAACAGCAGGTTATCAGGTAAAGGATGAAGAATGTGATTTGGATTATGCAGCCGGAAGCGGAGTAGAAATGGAGATTCCTTATGCGCTTACCAATTCTCTTGGATTTGGCGGACATAATGCCAGTCTATTGCTTAAGAAATGGAATGACTAGGAGGTAGCTTAAAATGGAATTTGAAAAAATGATTGAATTGATAAAAACAGTCAGCGATTCCAGTCTGACACAGTTTCAGATTGAGCAGGATGGATTTAAACTTTCTATGAAAACAGATAAGCAGGCGAAAGTTGTTGTGCAGGCGCAAAAAGACATGCCACAGGAAATTCAGATAACAGAGACTGCTTCAAATCCGGCAGAGCCAAAAGAAATCAAAAAAGCAGAGGGAAATGTGATAAAATCTCCACTAGTCGGAACGTTTTACAGTGCTTCTTCACCGGATTCTGCTCCATTTGTAAAAGTGGGAGATACGGTTAAAAAAGGTCAGGTACTTGGTATCGTAGAAGCAATGAAACTTATGAATGAAATCGAATCTGAATTTGACGGAGTTGTAAAAGAAATTCAGATTGAAAATGAACAGGTTGTAGAATATGGACAGCCATTATTTGTAATTGGTTAGGAGAAAATCAGATGAAGCTTACAACAAAAGAAATTATGGAAATTATTCCTCACAGACAGCCATTTTTATTAATTGATACGATTGAAGAATTAGAGCCGGGCGTACGTGCAGTGGGAAGAAAATGTGTCAGCTACAATGAGCCGTATTTTGCAGGTCATTTTCCACAGGAGCCGGTGATGCCAGGAGTTCTGCAGATTGAAGCACTTGCGCAGGTTGGAGCTGTTGCAATCTTAAGCAAGCCGGAAAATAAAGGAAAGACGGCTTATTTTGGCGCAATTAACAATGCAAAATTTAAGACGAAAGTCGTTCCGGGTGATGTGCTGACCTTAGAGTTAGAAATCATTAAGGAAAAAGGACCGATTGGTGTAGGAAAAGCGGTTGCAAGAAATCAGGAGGGCAAGATTACTGTCTCGGCAGAACTGACATTTGCAATCGGATAGGAGTGTGAAAAAATGTTTCATAAAATATTAATTGCAAATCGTGGAGAGATTGCAGTCCGTATTATCAGAGCGTGTCGTGAGATGGGGATTAAGACGGTTGCTGTTTATTCCGAAGCAGACAAAGATGCTCTTCATGCCCAGCTTGCAGATGAAGCAGTCTGCATCGGACCGGCTTCGGCGTCTGAAAGTTATCTAAATATGGAACGAATTTTAAGTGCGACAGTGGCAACGAAAGCAGAAGCAATTCATCCGGGCTTTGGATTTCTTTCAGAAAACAGCAAGTTTGTCCGAATGTGTGAAAAATGCAATGTGGCATTTATCGGTCCATCCGCAGATGTGATTGATAAAATGGGAAATAAATCGCAGGCAAGAAAGACGATGCAGGAGGCAGGAGTACCAGTCGTTCCAGGCACAAAAGAGCCGGTTTATAATGCAAAAGAAGCGTTAGAAGAAGCAAAAAAAATCGGATTTCCGATTATGATTAAAGCATCTTCAGGTGGTGGTGGAAAAGGAATGAGAGTTTCTGAGAATGTGGAAGATTTTGAAGAAAATTTTAACACTGCACAAAGAGAATCCATTAGTTCCTTTGCAGATGACACGATGTATTTAGAACGCTATGTGGGACGTCCACGCCATGTGGAAGTTCAGGTTTTAGGAGATAAATTTGGAACAGTGGTTCAGCTTGGAGAGCGTGACTGCTCGATTCAGAGACGCCACCAAAAAATGATAGAAGAGTCTCCATGCTGTGCAATTAGTAAAGAAACCCGAGAGAAAATGGGAGAAACTGCTGTTCGTGCAGCTAAGGCGGTCGGATATGGGAGCGCCGGAACGATTGAATTTTTACTTTCAGAAACCGGAGAATTTTTCTTTATGGAAATGAATACCCGTATTCAGGTGGAACATCCGGTGACGGAATTTGTTTCAGGCGTGGATTTAATTAAAGAACAGATTCGCATTTCGGCAGGGCTTCCAATTTCGGTCAAGCAGGAAGAAATTCAGGTAAGAGGACATGCGATTGAATGTCGAATCAATGCAGAAAATCCGAAGAAGAATTTCATGCCGTGTCCAGGAAAGATTGAAAATCTCTATCTTCCAGGAGGAAATGGAGTCAGAATTGATACCGCAGTCTACAGTGGTTATCAGATTCCGCCAAACTATGATTCGATGATTATGAAAGTCATTGTGTATGACAAAGACAGGGAATCAGCAATTGCAAAGATGCGAAGCACCCTTGGAGAAGTCATCATTGAGGGAGTTCAGACGAATCTGGATTTTCAATATGATATTTTAAATCAGAAAGATTTCTTAGAAGGAAACGTAACCACGCATTTTATTGAAGAGCATTATGAGTAGTAAGGAGCAGACGAGATGTCCAGATTGAAGGATTTATTTAAAAAAGCGACAAATGAATCAGCAGAAGCAGAAACAGAAGAAATAAATGAAGCCCAGTTTGGTCCGTCTGTACCAGAAGGCCTGTGGGTAAAATGTCCAAAATGCGGAGAACTGCTTTATAAAGAAGATGTAGTAAAAAACAGCTATGTCTGCCCGAAATGTCAGGGCTATTTTAGAATGAAAGCAAAGACGCGAATCCGCATGATTGCAGATAAAGGAAGTTTTAAAGAGTGGAGCACGGATATTGAGACAAAAAACTTTTTAAATTATCCGAATTATGAAGAAAAGATTGCCGAAGTGCAGGAAAAGACCCACTTAGAAGAAGCGGTTAAAATCGGCGAAGCCCAGATTGATAAGACAAGAGTCGTGCTTGGAGTCTGTGATGCCCGCTTTTTAATGGGAAGCATGGGATATGTGGTAGGAGAGAAAATTACCCGTGCATTTGAACGTGCGACAGAAGAAAAACTACCGGTGATTTTATTTTGCTGTTCGGGCGGAGCCAGGATGCAGGAGGGAATTGTTTCCTTAATGCAGATGGCAAAGACTTCGTCGGCAATCAAAGCACACAGCAAAGCCGGACTTCTCTATATTCCGGTGCTGACAGACCCGACAACCGGAGGTGTGACTGCAAGTTTTGCAATGCTTGGAGATATTATCCTGGCAGAACCTGGAGCATTGATTGGATTTGCAGGACCGAGAGTCATCGCACAGACAATCGGACAAAAACTTCCGGAAGGATTTCAGCGTTCTGAATTTTTATTGGAACATGGAATGATTGACGGTATTGTAAAACGAAATGATTTACGAATGACGTTATCGGGTCTTGTAAAATTACATGAGAGAAATGCGGGATACTGTCAGTTTAATAAAATTTGTTTTCAAGTGGAACAGGAACAGAAAACGGAAACAAAGAAACGAAGAACCAGAAAAAAAGAGCTGACTGCGTGGGAGCGGGTAGAGACTGCCCGAGATTCCAAAAGACCAACCAGTCTGGATTATATTACAAAGATATTTGATACCTTTATGGAATTACATGGGGACCGTGCATTTCGAGATGATGGAGCAATGATTGGTGGACTTGCACTTTTAGATGGTCAGCCGGTTACAGTGATTGGAGTGCAAAAAGGCCGTAATACAAAGGATAATATTACGAGAAATTTTGGCATGCCGTCTCCGGAAGGATATCGAAAAGCGCTTCGCCTGATGAAACAAGCAGAAAAATTTAATCGTCCGATTATCAATTTTATTGATACTCCTGGAGCATTTTGCGGAATCGAAGCAGAAGAACGAGGACAGGGAGAAGCGATTGCGAGAAACTTAATGGAAATGTCGGATTTAAAAGTTCCGGTTTTAAGTATTGTAATCGGAGAAGGCGGAAGCGGAGGTGCGCTTGCCATCGGTGTTGGAAATGAAGTCTGGATGATGGAAAACGCCACCTATTCGATTTTATCACCGGAAGGATTTGCTTCTATTTTGTGGAAAGACAGCAAAAAAGCCAAAGAAGCGGCGGAAATCATGAAGATTACAGCGAAAGATTTAAAAGAATTGGGCATGATTGAAAGGATAATCGAAGAACCGTATCCGGCATGCGAAGAAAACTTAGAAGAAATTTCCGGAAAAATGAAAACAGAAATGCGGGAGTTTCTTCAGAGAATGGATAAAAAAAGCAGAGAGCAGTTAGCGTTACAGCGTTATGAGCGTTTCCGTAAGATGTAAGGACTTTAAGAAAAATAGGCAGGAAAAAATATGAGCAAACCATTGAAAATAGGGGACTTAGAATTAAAAGTTCCAGTTGTGCAGGGTGGAATGGGCGTTGGAATCAGCCTTTCAAGACTTGCAGGAAGTGTGTCTGCCTGTGGAGGGCTTGGTGTGATTTCAACTGCCCAGATAGGCTGGAGAGAACCGGATTTTTATGAAAATCCATTTGAGGCAAATTTCCGTGCAATAGAAAAAGAAATTAAAAAGGCAAGAAAACTGGCAAAAGGCGGAGTGCTTGGAGTAAACATCATGGTTGCTACACAGCGTTATGAGGAGTATGTAAAATCAGCCGTAAAAGGCGGAATTGATATTATTATTTCCGGAGCCGGACTGCCGATTGACCTCCCAAAATATGTAGAGGGAAGTAAGACAAAGATTGCGCCGATTGTCTCTTCTTTAAAAGCATTGACGGTTATCTGCAGAATGTGGGAGCGAAAATATCAGACCGCACCGGATTTGGTTGTGATTGAAGGACCAAAAGCAGGCGGGCATCTGGGATTTTCAAGAGAAGAATTAGAAACTCTGACAGATGAGGCTTACGATAAGGTGATTGTCTCGATTATTGAAAAAGTCAAAGAGTATAGTGAGAAATTTTCAAAGAAGATTCCCGTGGTAGTTGCCGGGGGAATCTATGAGAGAAAAGACATGGAACACGTTATGGAACTTGGTGCAGACGGTGTCCAGATGGGCACGAGATTTGTGACAACGAAAGAATGTGATGCCGATGAAGCGTACAAACAAAGCTATATCAAAGCCAAAAAAGAAGAGATTAAAATTGTACAAAGTCCGGTTGGGATGCCAGGGCGTGCGATTTTAAATCCATTTCTTGAAAAAGTAAAAACAGAGAAATGCAAAATCAAACATTGCTATCAGTGTATTGTAACCTGTGACAAAAAGACAATTCCGTACTGCATTACAGATGCTTTAGTTCAGGCCGCTGAGGGCCATTTAGACCAGGCGTTGTTATTCTGCGGAAGCAATGCGTATCGGGCAGAACGGATCGAGACCGTCCAGGAAGTGATGGATGATCTGGTTTTTGGGGTATAATATAAGGATTTTGTGATTTAGGATTGATAAAGGAAAATATAGAATGAAAGAAGGGGGATTTCGCAGGAAGAGACGCGGGATTCCTCTTCTTTTAATAGCAAGAGTGCCAAAGTGTGTGGGGATGTTGTTAGG
>JAIIAN010000557.1 GCA_022717655.1 Bacillota bacterium
AGCCAATAGCTCCAACTGGCGCTTCCGCAACTGGACCGACGCTGAGGGCAAGGTGGTTAGCACCAACAGCTCGTTCACCCACCGCAAGCTGAACAGCAACGAGACGCTCACTGCCAACTACGAGTATCAGAAGACAAGCCGTCTGACCATAGCCTACGACCCGTCGTCGATAAGGGCGAGCGAGGTGAAGGAGTATGCCGTAGGCGTCACCTACCCTTATACGGCGTCTACATATACCGACTATACGTTCGTCAACTGGACAACAAGCGACGGAACGGTTATCTCTACAAACCGTACAGTACGCTACACCATCACCGAAAACGACGAGACCATCACTGCCCACTACCGCTATACGCCGGGCAGTCCGGCTGAGCCTAACGAGACGAAGCCGAAGCATAAGGTCTACTTCAGGTGCGACCCAGCAGGTTTGGCAGGGTTCAATAGGACAAGCGGTTTCTCGGTGTCTGAGGGTAGCCCATACAGCGTGACGGTATACAGCGTAAACGACTATGAGTTCAAGGGCTGGACATGGGAAGGCGAAACCAAAATTCTCGAAACTTCGCACACGTGGAATGTCAATATGGGCACAAGAGATGCTCACCTCGTGGCACACTTCGAGTTCAAGCCGTCGTCGCCCAGCGAACCGTCTACCGACACCAAGCAGCGCCACAGCCTCTACGCCACAACGACATCCATGTATCGCGGCGAGACGACACTCCTGCCTATATACATGCAGAATACGGGCAACGTGAAGACGCTCAGCTTCAAGCTGCATCTGCCTAAGAATCTGACGGTGGATGTGTCTGGCATACAGAAGACGCTGCGCACCGAAGCCTATACCGTTCAGGCAGCGCTGGAGGACAGCGTGCTGAGCGTGAGTCTTGAGGGCGGAACGCAGATTGTGGAGCACGACGGAGTAGTGGTGCGCATACCGGTGAGCGCGCAGGAAGCGCTGAAGGACAGCGTGTACACGGTGAAGTTCAGCGACATCGCAGGCACAACCACTGCCGACGCTGTCATCAACTTCACCCACCGTTCGGGACGTCTCGTGGTGAGCACGCCCGAGGAAGGCGATCTGCAGGCGAAGTTCTCTGTAGAGACATACATGAACCGCGCCCAGTTCACCAATCTTAGCAGCGAAAACGCAAAGACATTCGAATGGAACTTCGGCGACGGCGCTACAAGCACCGAGCGCAACCCTATGCACAGTTACGCCGCAGCCGGCACATACACTGTGCGTCTGACAGCGCGTGGCATAGTGAAGACCGTCACAGCAGAACAGCAGATAA
>JAIIAN010000139.1 GCA_022717655.1 Bacillota bacterium
GTACCGGAGATCTGGATTGCATTCGCAGAGGCGAGTGGAATTCCGGAACTCAAGAAAACCACCAGAGACGAGCCGGATTATGATAAGCTGATGAAATACCGCTTAAACATCTTAAAAGAACACAACCTTGGATTAAAAGAGATTCAGGAAACTATCGCAAAGATTGACCCGATTCCTGGTGCAAAAGAATTTTTGGACAAGTTAAGAGAAATGACTCAGGTTATCATTATCAGTGATACTTTCTCCCAGTTTGCCGGACCTTTAATGAAAAAACTCGGCTATCCGACCATCTTCTGCAACTCTCTCGTTGTCGCAGAAAATGGAGAAATCACAGACTTCAAGATGCGTTGTGAGAAATCCAAATATACTACTGTAAAAGCTTTACAGTCCATCGGTTATGACACAATCGCAAGCGGTGACAGCCATAATGACCTTGGTATGATTCAGGCAAGTAAAGCAGGATTTTTATTTAAAAGTACAGAAGCAATCAAAGCAGAATATCCGGAAATTCCGGCTTATGAAACTTATGACGAACTGCTTGATGCAATCAAAAAAGTGATTGGTTAAGCAAAGCAGTTGATATGAAAAAGAGACATCCGAAAAAATCGAATGTCTCTTTGTTTTATTCTGACAAAATTATAAACCGGAAATTAACAAAATCAATAACATCACTATCCACAGAATCACTGCTCTTTTTTGATGCATCCACCGACTTCCGTATTTTGTGCAAAGCACTACTTCATCCTTCGGATTTTTTAACTCAAACAGCCAGAAAATCTCACTGATTAAAATCGCTGAAGCAATAAAAATACATCTCCATGTAATGCTGTCCTGTCCTGCCGTCTGGGTTATCTTTCCAAGTAAACATGCCAAAAATCCTGCAAACCAAATCCATTTTGTATACAATGTTCGTTTTATTTCCGATTTTAATTTCGCACTTATTAAGTTCATTCTAAATACTCCCCACTTTCCCGTTTTTCATCGTCAGATTCCAGTCCGCCATTTCCTCGCATCTGCTTTTCGCCTCATCAACACTGCTTCTCTCTGTAATAATCACAATGCGGTCTTGAAAAAATTCTCCTGCCAGCTCATAAAACAAATTTTCTTCTCTTTCATCTAAATAAGCCGAAGGTTCGTCTAAAACTAAAACCTCCGGCCGGTTTAAAACTGCCTGTGCCATTCCGACTCTCTGCCTCATTCCCTTCGAGAGTCTTGCTATTTTTTTGTCCCGCACCTCCCACAATCGAAGTGCTCCAAGTGCCTCTGCAGTTCTTCTTTTTGTCTGCTTCTTCGATAAGCCCTTATAAGCTGAAATATAATTCAGATATTCCTTTACCGTAAATACATGGTCCGGTTCAAAATGCTGTGGCAGATATCCAAGCACCGCTTTATACTGTGGATAATCTTCAAACACATTTCTTTCGTTATAAAAGATTTTTCCCTCTGTCGGTTTCACGCTTCCTGTGAGCAGACGAAGCAGCGTTGTTTTTCCACATTTAGAAATTCCGGAAATTCTCCACACACCGTTTGTCAGGACAAGAGAGGTATCCTCCACTGCCGTCTTTTTGCCATATTGTTTTGAAATGTGCAAAAGCTCTAATTTCATAGATTTCTGCTTTCTTATTTCTCTTTTCTTTTTTATTATTCTATTCAGCTTATGCCTTATTTCTTCCTGTAAATCTTAATTAACAATGGTGCTTCTACCAATAACATGCCAATCCATCCTGCCAGATAAGAATATGGCAGTGCTTCAATTCCAAATCCCCACAAAAGTACCATCGGAGCAGCTGCAAGCACACGCACACCCATATTTGTAAAACTGCTGATTAAGGTAACTTTCAAATCTCCAATGCCACGGAAGAATCCCTGAAGTGCATTTGTAATTCCCGGAAGTACATACATAAGTGAAATCAGCCGTAAATAAATCACACCGTGACCGATTACCTCTTCATCCTTTACAAACAGCATCATAAGCGGTCTTGCAAACACATAACAGATAATCAAAACCAAGATTCCATAAATCACTTCCAATATAAATCCATAACGGAATCCTTCCCGCATACGGTCTTTCTTTCCTGCCCCTTTATTTTGTGCCATCAACGCAGTCATCGCATGCGCAATATTTTGTTCCGGTGTATAGGCAAAGTCATCAATTCGGTTTACCACTGCAAATGCCGCCGCAACGGAAACTCCCATCGTATTGACAATCGCCTGAATCCCAATCTTTCCAAGCTGTACCGTCGCCTGCTGCATTGCCGATGCCCATCCATAAGCAATCGTTCGCTTTAAAAGACTTGCATCAAACACCAGCCATTTCTTTCCCAATCGCAAAATCGGCACTTTTTTCTGAATATAAATCACACAGAATAAACAGCACAATGCTTCACTTAATACCGTCGAAACCGCACAGCCATTGCATCCTGCCTTTAATACCACGACAAAAAACAAATCGCCAAACACATTTAAAACTGCACTGATAATCAGAAAATACAACGGAGAACTGCTGTCTCCCAGTGCTCGAAGGGTGCTTGAAAAAAAGTTGTATAAAAAAGTAAATACCAGTCCCCAGAAAATAATTCTTAAGTATTCTTTTGTCATTTCCAGAATCGATGGGTCTACCTGCAGTAACTTTAAAATCGGTACTGCAAAAATGACACAAATAAGTGTTAAAAATACAGAAAATACAACACCTGAAAGCATTGTTGTACTAATCTGGCGATGCAGAGTTTTATAATCCTTTGCCCCATATTGAATCCCCATCAAGATACTGGCACCCATACACAGTCCATTTAAAAATAAAATCATCAGTGTGCTGACAGGATTGCAGATTCCGACTGCCGCAAGTGCTTCTTTTCCAACAAAATGTCCCACAATAATACTGTCAACCGCATTATAAGTCAGCTGAAATAAATTTCCGAGGACAAGCGGTATCGTAAACTTTACCAGTATCGGCATAATTTTTCCGGTCGTCAAATCTTTTGTCATTGCGCTCTCTCCCCTTTTTTAGTTCTCTTTAACATGAATGATTACGCTTCTTTTTTATTCTATTTCTATTTTTTTACATCTGTTTTCTAACTACTGCATATTCATTTCCATTTCGGTAATACGGACACTGATAATGTGTATCGGAAACCAGCCTCATATACTCATCTTCGTCCATGCTGACATCACAAAGATAACTTTCATATTCATCATCGTAAATATAATAGGTACAGCTTTCACAGCTGCCGGTTTGTTTTTCTTTCATAATGCTTTTTATCCTTCCTGTAGTTTTTTATTTTTTTGATTATAGCACAAAAAAAGACAAAGAAACGATTTTTTCAGCTTCTTTGTCTTTTTCATTTTTCTTTATTGGTTGTTATGATTCTTTATGATTCTTTATTACTCTTCATCCGTCGATTCAATTTCTCCGGTAAATCCGGCTTCTTCTATCATTTTCATTGTCGCATCAATTCCCTGTCCGCCTGCGGTTAGATATCCGGAAGCAAAGATAGAGTCCACTACTTTAAATAAGGTCGGTTCAATTCCTTTGAAATAAACTTCTCTTCCTGCTGCACAGCGGATATCTGATTTTGGAATCATCAGTCTCGCAAGGCAGAGCACTTTTAAACAATATTCCGGTGTTAATTCTGAAATATCTCGGTCTGCCAGTCTCGTTCCCGGAATCGGCAAAAGGAAATTAATCGGTACGGATTCCGGATTGATTTCTCTTAAATCCATCAGCATATCCACTACATCTTCTTTACTTTCGCCCATTCCGACGATTCCACCACTGCAGATTTCAAAGCCCAGACCTTGAAGCATTTTGATATTATTCACACGCTGTTCGTAAGTATGAGTCGTACAGATTTCCGGATAGAACGAACGACTGCTGTTTAAGTTATGATTGATACGGTCAAGTCCGGCTTCTTTTAACATTTTTGCCTGTTTCTCTGTTAAAAATCCGATGGAACAGCAAATCTGAGTTTCTTTTTTCTTCATTTCGCGGATACGGTCTGCCAAATCTTCAATTTCTTCATCCGAGAAACCAATTCCACTTAAACCAATACAATGTCTTGCCAGATGTTTTTCATCCACCAAATCATTATCCCCATATAATTTTTCATCGGAAACTCTGCGATACTTTTCAATCGGAGCTTCGGAATCACGGGACTGCGCACAATATGCACAGTTCTGGGAACAGTTTCCACTGCGCACATTTGTTAATAGCTGTACACTGACTTTTTTTCCTTTGTATTTGGTACGAAGTGCGTAAGCACAATCTAAAAGTTTTGACATTTCCTCTTCCGGAAAATTTAAGATTTCAACAGCTTCCTCACGGGTTAACGGTTTGTTTTCGTCCCAGTTTTCTAAACGTGATGTGATGGATGATTCTGACATAATTACTTTCCTCTCATTTTTCGATGTTTTTACGTATAAAGTTTAGTATATCCATAAAAGAATCAAATGTCAACTATTTTATTTTTTCAAGTTGACATTTAGTTCAAAAAAAGCCTGTCCGCAAGATTTTTCTATACAGACAGACTTTCTCTTAAAAATTTAAAATTAAAGAATTAGATGTTTAATAAATCACTAAATACCTTCAGTGCGCCATCTGTTTCATGTGCAAGCACACGTTTTGCAAGAACTTTACCAAGCTGTACGCCTTCCTGGTCAAAGCTGTTTACATTCCATACAAATCCCTGGAACATAATCTTGTTTTCAAAGTGAGCGAGAAGTGCACCAAGTGCTTCCGGTGTCAGTTCTTCTCCAATGATGATACTGGATGGACGTCCACCTTCAAAGTTTTTGTTTTTATTTTCATCTGCTTTTCCGCATGCAAAAGCTACAATCTGTGCTGCTACGTTTGCGCAGAGTTTCTGCTGGCTTGTGCTGTCCTGAATCACAACGTCTGTACCAATCTGGCTGTTTTTAAATCCAACAAATTGAAGCGGTACAATATCTGTTCCCTGATGCAGTAACTGATAGAAAGAGTGCTGTCCGTTTGTTCCCGGTTCACCGAAGATAACCGGACCGGTCGGATAATCTACTGCTTCACCGAAACGGTTTACAGATTTACCGTTGGATTCCATGTCTAACTGCTGAAGATGTGCAGGGAAACGGCTCAGTGCCTGAGAGTATGGCAGAACGGCTGTACTCGGATATCCTAATACGTTACGTTCGTAAACACCGATTAATGCGTCAAGCATTTCCGGGTTTTCTAAGACGTTTTTATTCATTGCAAGTTTATCTTCTTCTGCTGCGCCCTGTAAGAACTGTGCAAATACTTCCGGACCAAATGCCAGAGATAAAACTGCACCACCTACTGCTGATGTAGAGGAGAAACGGCCACCAATGTAGTCATCCATGAAAAATGCTGCAAGATAATCATCACTCTTAGCAAGTGGAGAGGTTTCACTTGTAACTGCAATCATGTGTTTGGATGCGTCTAAGCCTGCATTTTTCAGAGCATCTTTTACGAAAGATTCATTTGTCAGTGTTTCCAGAGTGGTTCCGGATTTGGAAACCAGTACGAAGATAGAATGTGCAACATCGATAGAATTTAACACTGCTGCTGCATCATCCGGGTCTACATTACTGATAAATTTTGCTTCCATTTTGAATGTATTGTTTTTCTTAGCCCAGTTTTCCAGCGCCAGATACATTGCACGAGGACCAAGGTCACTTCCACCGATACCAATCTGAACAACTGTTGTAAATTTCTCGCCTGCTGCATTTGTGATTTCACCGGCATGTACTTTATTTGCAAAATCTGCAATTTTCTTCTGCTGTTCTGTATAGAAAGTACGTTTATCCACACCATCTGCTTCTACTGCTTCACCTAACTGACCACGTGTCATGTGATGAAGAACCAGACGTTTTTCTCCTGTGTTGATAACTTCTCCATTGTAGAGAGCTTCAAATTTTTCTGCAAGCTGTGCTTCTTCTGCTAATTTCGTTAATGCTTCTAATACATCATCATCTACCTGTTTTGCTGCATAGTTGTAAGCAAGACCGGCTGCCATAGGAATTGTGTATTTTTTCACACGGTCTGCACCGTTTTCTCCTGACATTACTTCGGTCAGTTTTACACGTTCTACTTTTGAAAGATTCTCAAATGAAGAAAGAGTGTTTAAATTGTTCCACTTAATCATAATAGGTTCCTCCTCAATTTATCACTATAGAAAAAACATCCTATAATTGTTCATTATACTCGGAAGCAAAGGTAAATTCAAGCGAACTGTGAAAAACAGATTCACTATTGAAACCGTAATACATATATAGTATAATAGGAACAAACCAAAAGAGAATTCTTCGGGGCAGGGTGAGATTCCCTACCGGCGGTATAGTCCGCGACCCGCACAAGCGGCTGATTCGGTGAAATTCCGAAACCGACAGTATAGTCTGGATGAGAGAAGAACGCGCAAATTTTTAAATACGTGCTCAAGCCCCTGGAAGAAATTCTAAGGGCTTTTTAGTTTATGGAAACTTGTTATATACGCTAACTTGTTATCTATGCTATAAACTAAAAAATTTTCAAAGGATTCTCTTAGTAAAATCATAAGTTTTAAAGGAGAGACGAAAAATGAGTGAACAGGTATTAAGAAGAAATGTATCGACAAGAAGTCGTACAAGAACGATTACGCAGATTGCGATGCTTGGTGCAATCGCAGGAATTTTGATGAATCTGGAATTTCCGATTCCTTTTTTAGCACCAAGTTTCTATCAGCTGGATTTTTCTGAAGTTCCGGTATTAGTTGGTTCTTTTGCAATGGGACCGCTTGCAGGTGTCTGGGTAGAACTCGTGAAAATCTTAGTTCATCTGGTAACAAAAGGTACAATGACAGCCGGTGTTGGTGATGTGGCAAACTTCATCTTTGGATGTGCTTTTGTTGTTCCGGCAGGTTTGATTTATCGTTCTATGAAAAATAGAAAACATGCCGTTCTTGGAATGATTGCAGGAACGCTTTTAACTTCTGTTGTAGCCTGCTTTATCAATGCATTTATCCTGCTTCCAGCTTACGGAAAAGCATTTGGCATGCCAGTCGATGCATTTATTCAGATGGGAAGTGCCGTTCATGGTTCTGTTAATAATCTTCTGACATTTGCAGCGTTGATTATTTTCCCATTTAATTTATTTAAATACACACTGACTTCTTTGATTGTATTTTTAATTTACAAGAGAATCCGTGTAGTCTTAAAAGGCGACTGACAGAATCAAAATTTTTAAATCTTTCTTGACATTTTCTAAATCCGTTACTATAATATCACCATAAGCAAGGGCGCTAAGAAATTATCTTAGCGTCCTTTTTTTATTTCATTTACTTTTACATCCATCTTACCAGATTTACGCACTAAGTGCAGATTTTTTTATTTTTTGAATCACTGCTTCTGCAAATCTTCGATGACCTTCGACTGATAAATGTTCCTGGTCCTCTTTGCTTGGTTTTGCATAATCCGAAGCCGCAAGAAATTCAATGTTCTGTTTTTTTGCAATTCTCTGATACACTTCTTTTAAACGTTTTGATGTTTCAATCGAATCGATATCAAATTCAGGGTCAAATTCCGTTTTCCACACTTCCTGACCAAGTAAAATCGGAGATACCAGCAGGATTTTTACAGATTGTGAATAATTCCAAATCTGCTCGATTAACTTCTCAATTCCCATTCCGATTACTTCAGCAGATGCATGATAATAGGACTTACAATCGTTTGTTCCCAGCATCAGTACCACAATATCAATTGGATTATGAGATTCTAACAATACCGGAAGCATGTCACTGCCTTTTCTGTTCTGGCGAAACTCATCTTCAAATACGGTTGTTCTTCCACACAGCCCTTCCTCTAATACATGAAATCCATCATTTTTCAATGCATCCTGAAGCAGACCTGTCCATCTTACTCCTCTGTCATATCTTTGATTTGTTTTTGGAATTAATCCATAAGTATTGGAATCTCCAAAGCATAATATCTCTTTCATTTTTTCACCCTCTCGCTTGTTTCATCTCTATTTCATACTTATCTTATCAACTTTATATTGGTTTTCTACTATGGTTCACATTATAACACCTATTTCATACTATGTAAATATGTTTTATTAGGTATTTTTAAAAATTTTAAATTAAAAGCATATCTGGTTGTTCTTTTATAATTTTATAA
>JAIIAN010000558.1 GCA_022717655.1 Bacillota bacterium
AAAAAAAAAACTCATCAGAATATTCAAATCCTTCACTGCATACATACCGAACGTCACCTCCCAAAATTTCGCTTTATCCTTTTCCTTACCTTCGATTAAATCCTGAAGAAATAATAATTGTTGTACAATAGAGTCGTACATTTGTAAAAGCGGGGAGTGGGGATTGAGATTCTTGATCTCAAGCATATCTCTTTTTTGCTAAAGTCAATTCTTTTTCAACATAACCAAAGATTGTTATTTCATTCATCGCATTGAATCGAATTACCTTAAAATATCACACATGATAGCAAGTTATGCCCTCACTTCTCCCTGGTAATACAAACCAGGATGATTACATTTAAATCTTTAATCAAAAAGTGCTCATCACTTGCGATATCTTTTTTGCCTTTTCAAGTACTCTATGTCTTGCTCATGGGGGAGAATAACCTTCAATCCTTGTCCCATCTGTGAAGCTATATAATTAGCATTGGACAAATGCTGAGCAAGTTCGGCATCGGTAGTATCAAACTCTTTGGACGCAAGCACACCAAGATTCAATGTGTGTAATTTACTTTTATCCTTTTCAGCACCAGTTAGAATGGATTTTATATAATCCAACTGATTCTTTGCCATAATATATAAAGAAAATGTAGGATTTTGTTCCAATCGATGATTGATTGCATCAATAGCGTCATTGATATAATCCAGCGCGGTGTAATTTTCTTTACTCATGAGTCACCTTAAATATATCCTTTTCGCTTGAAAGCATCTGTATTGCTCCACCCTTTGTCTGGTAGGGTACATCTTTCACTGACCAAGTATCAAGTGCGGGCAAAGAAGTACTACGTAACATCTCGACTTTTTGCTGTGAAACATAAGATTTTGCTATTTTATCAACGACTTGATCAGTACCATAAATAGTGCCTTTTGGATTAATACCCAAGTCTGTTGGCTTAACATCTTCTCGAAGAGCATACCAGTTTCCCTGTCGTCCTCCTGGTACCTGGTTTTGATAGAGTGTTTTATTTCTATTTATCGTTTCAACACTCACTCTATTTGTATAATCAATACCATTATCAAAGTCACGAATCTGTTGCGGTGTGAAACCCTTAGATTCGAGCCAGTTTCTTGCCTGCTCTTTATTTCCTCTGGCCGTAATATCTCTATTAAGATCGCCCGTGCGTCCAAATTTTTCATTAAGTTCAGCTCTTCGGGCCGAAACAATTGGCTTAACAGGTTCGAGAACAGGCTTACCAGCACGCCACGCATCAAATCGTGCCCCGCCTTTCATGCCAGCCCCGCCGCCGAT
>JAIIAN010000559.1 GCA_022717655.1 Bacillota bacterium
CAGTTCTGTAACGTGGATGGCTCCCGCAAGGTAAGCACTCCACTTTAAACCAGTAAGTTTCCTGGATTTTTTCTGTGCTGCTGTAAAGCTACTTGCTAACGGCGCATAAATGGTATAGCCTGGCGTTTTATTACCATCCTCATCGTAAAAATCTCCAGAAATCCCGCCTGCCTCCTGCCCTTTCTTTAAGGCATATGATACAGCATTCTGAATCAAAGAAATTCCGGAATCAAGGAACGGCACCTTTGTATTTAACAGGTACACATTGTAAACTCCCAGCTGAATTTTGTTCTTCAGCCAATCACGGAAACGAATCGTATCAATCCACTCATCACCAAGAACTTTTCCATTTTGGGTAATGTTTTTTTTGGTGATGCACACATAATAGTTCTCGTTGGCTCCGTCCATGGTGTTGATCTGGTTACTGTCAAATTCACCAGGTGTGATCAAAGACAACTGTTTAAACGCCCATGTCTCAGATCCCGGATCATATCCACTCGTTTTTGCACAGATTGCCACGTGCAAATATGGATCATACGCCGTCTTCTGATTGGACGCCAGTCTCCACACATGGGTTCTCATAAGTCCGCTCTGCAAGATTGGCGTCGTCTCCCCAGCATCCAGCGTTAAACCAAGCAGTTTTTCTGTAGTTTCTACGAAAACCGCCAGAGCATTGTATTTATTATGATCAACCCCCGCTGGAAGGATGTGATACCATCCATCTGTATGCAATGCTCTCTGTACTGCAGCTGTTGGCTCTTCTTCATTTTTCACAGCAACCAGGTAAATACCGTCTGGTGACGGCTGCTGGGCAAATGCTGTCTGAACAGCTAAATAAGCAACGGAATCCGTTCCATAACCTGCTTTCTCCACAGATTCAAGATCCGTATAGTATTTGACGGTTCCATCATCTTCCTCGGCTTTTTCTCCAACCAGAATTAAAAGCCCGGACATGGACTCTTCAGACACTGCAGGACTTTCAATGCTGATGTCACATTTTACAATTCCATCGATCGTGTTTGCCATCGTACTCCTCCTCAAATTCTATATGTTCAATAAACTCATTTTCTTCTGACACCTGTTCGATGCTTCCGCCACCTGCCGACGTTGGGGTCCATTCCTCAGGATCCTTTTCTGACTGCTTCAGATCATACGCTCCGGCTGTTTCCTGCGTAAAGTTGACCGTCAGTTCCACCATTGCCCGGAATTCATTCTTCGCTTCTCCAAGCAAAGCCGGAATGGACTGCACCGGCGTTCCAATATCAATCGCCAGGTCTTTGTTAAAC